>JABIVN010000391.1 GCA_018667205.1 Gammaproteobacteria bacterium
CTCTTTGGCGGAAATGATGGGCCGGGTACTCTGGTCACCGGAAGTCTTTAACTGCAATGCTCCGGATACGGGCAACATGGAAGTATTCATTAAATACGGTAGTGAAGCGCAAAAAGCGCGATGGTTGCAGCCGTTGCTCGATGGCGAGATCCGCTCATCGTATTGCATGACCGAACCCGATGTCGCTTCCAGTGATGCGACTAATGTTCAGACTTCGCTCGTTCGGGACGGCAACGATTTTGTCATCAATGGCCGAAAATGGTTTATTACCAATGCGCCCTACGAACGTACAAAGATCTTTATTGTCATGGGCAAGTCAGACCCGGACAACCCGAACCGGCACCTGCAGCAAAGCCAGATACTGGTGCCAAAAGACACGCCAGGTGTTACGGTTGTTCGACCTTTGACAACCTTAGGTTACGACGACGCACCGCTCGGGCACGCCGAACTTCGTTTTGAAAATGTTCGTGTACCTGCAGAAAATATCCTGCTCGGAGAAGGTCGTGGCTTTGAGATATCTCAGGGTCGCCTTGGCCCAGGTAGAATTCACCATTGTATGCGATTGATTGGCTGTGCTCAGCGCGCCTTGGAGTTTGCCTGCCGTAGAGCCGTGAGTCGGGAAACCTTTGGCAGGAAGCTGTCGGAACATCAGTCCGTACTCGAGGATATCGCCAAGTCGTTCAGTGAAATCGAGCAGGCGCGACTACTCACACTCAAGACGGCACGAAAGATAGATGAGCTAGGCGCGAAGGACGCCCGCGATTTGATCGCGGCTGCGAAGATTACGGTACCGCTAATGACGCAAACCGTCATTGACCGTTGTATGCAAATTCATGGTGCAGCAGGGTTGACCGCGGACTATCCTATGGCGGAAGCCTTCAATTACGCAAGATGGTGCCGACAGGCGGATGGTCCAGACCAGGTGCATATGATGGCACTGGGCAAGCAAGTCGTTAAGCGTTACACGAGTTGATCAATTCGTGACTGCTGGGCCTGACTTGTTCTAATATTTATGGACACGCTTTTTCTGAGTGTCGTCTTAGTGAGGTAGATAAGGAAGGGTAGATCCCTTGGTGTCAGCCAGAAATAGACAGGCAACGATTGACGACAGGGGTCAGGCGCGCATAAAAAAAGCCTCGCGGAAACGAGGCTAGTGGCCGGAAAGGTTTGCAATACTGTTGTTTACGATTGCGCGCCTCGGCAGGGGGCTCGCTTTACAAGATCTATGCAACCAGAGAGTTGGTTGTGAAAACTGTTAAAGCGTCAAGAAAAAGGGTTGAAAAAAGCCTAAAGTTTTGGATCGTGCCAGTCTTGTTTTATCGGTTTTTTGAATTGCTCCCGTTTAAGTTCATGTACGGATTTTGTCAGTTTATCCAGTTCAGTGACGACTAGGGTATCACCCGATTTCAGAGCTTTTAGAGCATGCTTATTTAACTCTGCGAGGTTACCTCTGGTCAGCCTCTCTTTTTTAACAGAGGGCCTGGGCACCTCTGCTAAATTTTCACGCCAATTATTCATAACTGTAAAAGCCTTAAATGTTTCGTTCAGTGTTGGGTAAAGCCTGTGCCGCCACTGTGCCCAGGTTCTTTTCTAACCACTTTATTTTAGAAATCCGTATTGCGGTCGATTGGGCTGTTGGGTCCACGCAACCCGCGTCAAACTCTTCAATCCATTGAAAGTTCATCCCTCTTTCCCAGCAGAATTCCATTTCAGCAGTAGATTGTGTGCCGCTGTAAGTGGAACAACCGGTAGTAAGGGCGATAACTAAGAAAGCTAAAATAGTCTTGTACATGTTGTTCACCTGTTTGCTTATTGGGTTTATGGGTAGAGAGCTTAGGGTTGCCTTGTAAACGGGGGTTGATGTCAATGTGCATTAATGTAACGGAACGTGACCTAACGCATAGGGTGCAGCGAGAACCCTTGAAATACAGGTTTTTTCGTCCGTTAGATCGGTGTAGCGGGAGTTCGGAGATGATGCGTCGGTGACCTGGCCTCGGGCTCATCGGTCAAGTTATGGGGGGTTAGATTGATGCGATAGGTCAACAGTGTTCGTTCTCACCACACCGTTTAATCAGCGAGCAGGGTCATTAGCGCTATTTATCTTTGAGGTTCGACTGCATGAAGGGCGGGTTTACCGTTGCTTGACACGAATACAACAGCTAGAGCGCCCGCTCGAAGCTTTGGCGTAGTCCTGCAAGTAGACTTCCTTGCACGGCAACGACCGCCAGGACCTCGCTATGAACACGTTGTCTCGCCAGGCACCCTTGCCGTCCATAGTGACGGTCGCGCCTGAGGCTAGCACAGCCTTAACGAACTCCGAGCTTGTGAACTGGCTGTCTTGAGCCGTGTCGGCGATCGCCGGCGCACAGTGCCAACGCCTCTTGCAGTATTTCAACAAAAAAGTCCGCCGTCATCGTGTTTGCTAACCGCCGCCACGACCAGACCCTTCGTGTTGCCCAGTCCATCACCGCGACAAAATACACAAACCCACGCTTCATCTGCAGATAGGCGATATCCAGTGCCCAAACCTTATTCGATCTATCTATTATTCTGTTGCGCAACAGTTAGGGATGGATTCGCTGGCCGGATGCTGGCACTGCGGTTCTTGGGCGACGGTCCAGCGCTTCAATGCCCAAACGCTTTATTAACGTGGTGATTTGGGGTCAGCCTTCGGCGTGGCCTTCGGCGTGGCCTTCGGCGCGCCGTGTCGCTGCAACTGTCCTCGGAATTGCCGACTGCCCATGAACGGGAAATCCAGAGGTAATTTATCGATCAATCGCATCAATCCCTCGTCTCGGTCGCTGAGCGGGACCGGTGTTTAGGACAAGCTGGAGCGCTTGATATCCAGGCGCCTTGCCTGGCGACTAATCGACAGCGGATGTTCTGGATCAATCATCGCTTTGCGTTGGGGCTGTCCAGCCGTCCGAGCGCGCGTTCTAAAAAACCGTTTTCCATCGCTAGCTGGCCAATCTTGGTCTGCCGCTGTTCGAAAAAGGGGTCCTGTAGTGCCGCATTACGCTCGGCTTTAGCCAAAAAGACGACTTCGGGTTGAGCCGATAACAGATTCTTCCAATCGGTAATGTGATTTGCGTGAATCTCCTACTTCTCGCACAGTTCAGTGAAGGTTTTGTCCCTCTTCAAGGCCCCCAGTGCTGGCGTAGCCTTGAACTTGGCA
>JABIVN010000392.1 GCA_018667205.1 Gammaproteobacteria bacterium
GTAAGTCAGAGGCGACGCTATGAACACATCTTGGGATTACCCCTGGAGATAACAGGGCGAGAATTGACAATGCACCTAGGGCGTTATGCCATGCGTTCTTCCGATTTGAAAACAATCCGGCGAGGCACGCAAGAGACACTTTTTATGGTTAGGTCAGGCTCGGCATCAGCGCACCGCGCTGGCCAAAATATCGGTTACCTTGTTTAATACAACCAACGATTAATAGGAAACTACCTTCATGACCAGCGCACTCAGTAAAGAACAAACTTCTGAAGCACCACGGGTTCTCATTGATATAGAGAATCATGTGGCCCATGTACGGCTCAATCGCGCTGACAAAATGAATGCTCTGGACAATGCCATGTTTGAAGCCATCATCGCAGCAGGTGAGCAACTTAAAGCCGATACGAATGTGCGTGCGGTTGTGCTTTCAGGTGAAGGCCGCGCTTTTTGTGCGGGTCTTGATATGGGTAACTTTGCGAATATGGCAAAGGGTAATTCGAATACCGCGGCAGAGGTCTCTGGTGATGCACAGGGCCGTCTTGAAAAACGCACCCATGGTATTGCCAACCGCGCCCAGTACGTCAGTTGGGTCTGGCGGGAACTACAAGTGCCGGTGATTGCGGCACTTCATGGTGTTGCCCTAGGCGGTGGGTGCCAGATTAGCGTGGGTGCGGACATGCGGTACGCAGCGCCCGGCACCAAGCTGTGTATTATGGAAATGCGATGGGGTCTGGTACCTGATATGGGCGCGACCCCCTTTTTACAAAAACTCCTGGGTGATGATGTTGCCCGCGAACTCACCTATACCAATCGTGTGATTCTTGCAGAAGAAGCAAAGGAATTGGGGCTAGTCACCAGGGTGTGTGAAAACCCGGTTGAAGAGGCACTCAAAGTCGCTGCAGAAATTGCAGACAGAAATCCGGCCGCGATACGGGCTGCCAAGAGACTGCTTAATAATGCGCCATTTGAGGGTGCCGCAGAGACGCTACTGGCTGAGTCGGTCGAGCAGGATGCGATCATAGGATCACCCAACCAGGTTGAAGCTGTGATGGCCAATCTTGAGCAACGTGAACCCAAATTCAGCTAGCCTCGTTTGAGATTTCTAGTCGCCGCTTCAAACGTAAAACAGTCGCAGCTTGACCCGAGAACAGCCAAAGACCGGGGCAGTGGCTGAAAAACGATTAGCCTTTTTAAACTGATTATCCTCGCGATTCGAGAGTAGTTTTTTTCTATTGTGGCTTCTGTGTTCGCGTCGTCCTAAGGTTTGGGAATAAACTTAACAATGGAGATTGTTTGATGTCTGGAGCTCTGAACCACTGCGTCGATGGTTACGCTTGAGCTGACCTTTAGAAAACGGGTGTTAAGTGTCTGTGTCTTGGTTGAGAGCAGGGCGTAATGAACGGTAAGGCATCATTGGCTCGTTGGTTCAATAAGTGAGAAATTCAAAATAACGAAATTTCATCCAGCAATGGCATGCTAATAAGGCCAGGCATGCAGCGCACTTGACCACAACCTGCGTGGTGAAGCGTTCGGTGCGCGCAACTAAACTTTATGGAGCTAATAACAATGCGTGTCGTCTTTACCATTTTGCTGATCACCACTGTTTTTTTTATAAACTGTGCCCGCGCGCATGACAATGCGGCGCCGGCAAAATACGCATCAGCAAAATTGCATGCGCCCACCCCCATTCCTGACCGAGTTGTTCTAACCTGGGAGAACGATCCTTCGACCACTCAGTCGGTTACTTGGCGCACAGACACTTCTGTCGTCCAAGGAGTAGGCCAAATCGCGCCCGCGAACGCCAACGGACGGGCGCTACAGCCCACAGATACTCTTGCGACCACGACCTTCTTTCAAAGCGACATTAATCAGGCTCACTACCATACCGTTGCATTTGAGAATCTGCAGCCTGAGACGCTGTACGCGTACCGGGTAGGGGATGGGGTCAATTGGAGCGAGTACTTCCACTTTAAAACGGCAAGTAAAACATTTAATGCCTTTAGCTTTATTTATTTTGGTGATGCTCAAAACGATGTTCGAATGCATTGGTCTCGTGTCTTTCGGGAGGCGTTTCGAGATGCGCCACGTGCGGCATTTACGCTTCATGCTGGGGATTTGATTGACGTTCATGACTCTGACGAGGAGTGGGGTGATTGGCATCATGGACCGGACTGGGTGAATGGCACAATTCCTGTGATTGCGACACCCGGTAATCACGAATATCGTCGGGTTAACCAAGGTTCACCGGCATTGAGATATTGGGCCAATAAAGCCAAGCAAGAACTGGGGATTACCATCACGGCCTCTGAGGAAGAAGCCACAGACGATGGGAAGATGCGGACCTTTTCGGTGCAGGGTCCTAACGGTATTTCTGGTACCTTGAAAATAAATGATTCCGGTGAGATCACGGATTTGGATCGAGGTGTTTTAGACATCACGGGGTTTGAACGCGTTGAATTGATGGGCACCCGGTTTTACCGGCCGCCCTTAAATGATCGCCAGCGTGATCGAGGAGATCCTGCAATTACCCCGCATTGGCAGCAACAGTTTGCTTTCCCTATCCAGGACCCTCCGAATAAAAGTTTGGCCGAGAGCGTGTATTTTATCGATTACCAGGAAACACGCTTCATATCTTTAAACTCTAATGAGGCGATCGAATCACAAATCGAGTGGCTTCGAGATGTTCTGCAGAACAACCCCAATCGATGGACGGTCGTAACCTTTCATCATCCGATTTTCTCTCCCGCGTTCGATCGAGACAATCCCAACCTTCGTCAATTATGGAAACCGGTGTTGGACGAATTCCGAGTTGATCTTGTGCTCAATGGGCACGATCACACCTATATTCGAACGGGTGAGGTTGCTTTGGATCCAGCTAAAAATGCCCCTTCTGCTTACGGGCAGGCTTATGACCCTAATGTTGGTACGGTTTACGTCGTCTCCGTGAGTGGGCCGAAGATGTATAAAATAACCAAAGGCGGTTTTGCGAAAAAACAAGCAGAAGACACACAGCTTTATCAAATTATAGACCTGAAAGCGGACGCGCTAAGGTATCGAGCTTTCAAAGCGACCGGAGAGCTTTATGACGAATTTATTCTCAGAAAAAGAGCAGGGCAGGCTAATTTGTTGGTCGAA
>JABIVN010000393.1 GCA_018667205.1 Gammaproteobacteria bacterium
CGCAAACCCCGCCCGCTGACTCTCATAGAAATCTGTAAAAACCGCACCAGCAGCGGCGCTATGAACGTCGTTGCTGCTCCTGAAAGCGCGTAAAGCCCGAAAAACTGAGCCAACAGTTCTGGCGGAGAGATTCAGGCCATCATCGTTCGAGCTCAGGCAAGGCTATTGCTCAGTGGTACCAATTAAATCCACTAGGTCGCCAGCATCCTGGGTGGCCTCTATGAAAGAAATCTCATAAGCAGATTCCGGATTGGCTCGAACTCGCTCATCCAGCCGATGGGCATCCTCACCAACAAGAATTCGCCATTTACCCGCCTTAACCCCACCCAAGATGATCGTCGCTGCCTCTCCGGCACTGGTCGGGGCATTATCACGAAACGCGATTCCTCTTTGGTGCATGAACTCACGGATCTGATCATCAGACAGGTTCATCACTACTTCTGACATCTCTCCGCCTGAGCTCATCATTCGCTCGCGTATGTCTTTGATGTCGTCTTCACTCATATCAAGGGCCGCAGGTCGTCCGAGAACTCTCCCTGAATTGATTGCAATGGAAGTACCAATGTGACCGGGCATAACAACGCTGACACCTACGTGGGGCGCATTCATCCTAAGGTCGGTAACCAGCGCTTCACTGAACCCCTTTACGGCAAACTTGGCAGAACAGTAAGCGCTATGCGGCGTGTTTGGGCCCAGGGAAGCCCAGAAGCCATTGATGCTGCTCGTATTAACGATGTGTGATTCATCAGCGTTTATTAACGATTCCATAAAAGCCCTGCAACCATAGTAGACGCCATACCAACAGACATTGAAGGTTCTTTCCCAGTCAGCTCTGTCATCGGGATTAACAAAACTGCCGCCGCCGCCAATACCGGCATTGTTAAATAACAAATTAATCTTGTCACCGTGAGCAGCAGTTACTTCATCCCGGAAGTGGTTCATTGCTTCTTCACTGGAAACGTCACATTCATGAAGCGTCACCTGGATGTCGGGATTTACTTCCTGACACAGCGCTTTTGTTTCTTCCAGGTTCTCCATCAGCAAGTCACAGGTCGCGACATTGCACCCTTCCTTGACCAGTTGCAGGCAGAGTTCCCTTCCCATCCCAGTACCGCCACCGGTCACAACTGCTATCTTCCCTTTAAAGCTATCCATCTACCTCTCTCCTCGATTCTTCCTTAATTTGGCAATGCATTGTCTTGTTTTTCGGCATCAATAGTTCTAAACACCATACCATCAAACTGGCTTTTCGCTCGAAAGAGCATGACGGCCAGTGCTGCAAACGGAAGGCCTACCAGCACGCCCATCCACCACGCGGCTTCGCTGTAAAGCCAAGGCCAGACAGCCATGCCGATAGCGACCTGCGCGACATAAAGCGCGGCCCAGGGAAACATCCATTGTTTCATTTTAAGGAAACCAAAAAATCCGGCCCCGTAGATCAACCAGTGCAAGGGTTCAGTTGCCTTGGCGGCCCAGCCATGAAGCATGTAGCCAAACCAAACTTCAGCATCCTGGTCGACTGGTTTGTAAAACAGATCAAACGGCATGTAAATAAACGTCATGTAGGCACAAAAAATCATCAGTGCGTTCATCCAATGCGGACGTCCTGCAAAAAGTTTCTTCATCTTTTCCATTAGGGCTAGCTCCAGGTCCTATTGAATTTGAAATACTAATCTGGGTGCTTTTCAAGCAACTCACAGGCGTTTTAGATGGGCATCGCATCGTTTCGTTACTGACGACAAGGACGACCCGTCGCTTGGTAGCTTAGCAGGAACGGCAAAGCCCCTCCGAACGAAGCTTAACATTGCTTTCTGGCGGAGATTAGTAGTCTCAGGAAAAAGAGGGAGGAAAAAAGATAGAAAAAAAACAGAAAAAGGCAACAAGAAAGTGGTGGGAAGAAAGTGGTGGAAGGGGGTCAGAGCTGACCCCCGAAAATATCACCCTTCAATGAAGCTTTTAAGCTGTTCAGATCTAGAGGGATGCCTGAGCTTACGAAGCGCCTTGGCTTCAATTTGTCGAATACGCTCACGCGTCACATCAAACTGTTTACCGACTTCTTCTAGGGTATGATCGGTATTCATATCGATACCAAACCGCATGCGTAACACTTTCGCTTCACGTGGAGTGAGTGAGCCAAGAATTTCCTTAATCGCTTCTTTCAGCCCGGATTGGTTAGCAAAATCACTCGGTGAGACGGTGTTGGTGGACTCAACAAACTCACCAATGGTGGAATCTTC
>JABIVN010000394.1 GCA_018667205.1 Gammaproteobacteria bacterium
CCAATAAATTCATTGGTACCTTTGATGCTAATTGCTATCTCTACCTGTCAACGTCAAACAGATCCATTGCCCTTGACAGGTAGAGATAGCAATTAGCATCAAAGGTACCAATGAATTTATTGGCGTGGGCTTCAAGGTAGGACTCAACCTCGAAGTCCAAGCCAAAAGATTCACCGGTCTGTCTTTCCTCGGGAATGAGTTCCCGACCGAAACGTTGCTCAAGTTCTGCCGCGCTTCGGTATGTCAGCATGCCTAGCTTGCGTGCAAGCCGCATACCCAAGACGGGCTCTTCTGTAACGTCATAATTGCCTTCGTTCCAGATCGGGTCACTTTGAATAATTTCTCGCTGCAGGGAACGAAGGGAAATAGCAAAAGGAGCGGCCCTCGCTGACCCGGAAATGCTCACAAGGCTTTCAGCAAAATCAGGAAAAAGAATCGCATAAGCAATCGATGTCATACCACCCATGGATGCACCAACGACGGCATGCAGCCGATTCAGGCCCAGGGACCTGACGACTTCGTGTCCGCTGCGGGCGATGTCTTCAATCGTCAGTACGGGGAAACTGAGTCGGTATCGTTCCCCCGTTTCCGGATTTATGCTGGTGGGGCCAGTCGATCCGAAACAGCTTCCTAAAGAATTTATACAAATAACAAAATACTTGGTGGTATCAATCGGCTTGCTTTCCCCGACCATTTGCTCCCACCAACCTGATGAGGGATCAGCCTCGGACGACGCGGCATGGGCCGAGGGGGATAAGCCCGTGAAAATTAAAATGCCATTATCCTTCTGGAAGTTAAGCTCTCCCCAGGTTTCATAGGCAATAGTTGGGCTTTCAAGATGGCCGTGGCGCATTTTGAACGGTCCTTCGACTTGATGGTATTTTCTGGCGGAACCCATATTGGCTTGATGCCGTTGTGTTTAAGAAGGGCGATAGTTTGCCAATAACTCGATCTTTTCTCTAGGGTTAGCGGGTCTGTGGTCTAACTAATTGATAATTCTACGGTTAACTATTATTTTCGACCTGTTTTAGAGCACTTTCACCGGTAAGTAGCTGGAGACGACCTAAGGTAACAGACAGATCAGTACAATTTCAGGAACTGTTGGTGGTTAGGTTCCAGGGTTAAGGACGCCGGACCGTGTTTAGTCATTGCAAGCACCTTATGACAACCAGTGCGAATTTAATCGTGGTCAATACTACTCGGCTGAGGAGGATTTAGTTGATCATGAGCTTAGGGTTGTGTTTGGAAGATCAATATAAGGGGGCTCTTTTTTTTCGACCCTTGCAATTTTTTGATTATTGCAAGTGGGGCATCCTTGGGCGTAATCTGGTGATGTATGGACATACTCAGCCTTAAACTTTTCGTCACGCTCTCTCGAAACCTTCATTTCGGGAAAACCAGCGAAGAGTTGCACATGTCACCCTCGACCGTTAGTCGAGCGCTCCAGCGGTTAGAGGATCAACTCGGGCACACGTTGCTGGTGCGCGACAACAGATCTGCCCAGCTAACGGACGAAGGTCAGGTGTTTCTGGAGTATGCCCTGGAAACCGTTAAGCGCTGGGAAACGCTGCAGCGGGATCTAGAGGGTAGGTCTGCAGTCCTGCGGGGGCAGTTAACGTTGTTTGCGTCTGTGACGGCCAGCCAGAGTATTCTGCCGAATGTCCTGTCCGATTTTCGACATCAGTATCCGGAAATTCATATACAGCTGGAAACGGGGTATGCAGTGAACGCTCTCTCAAAACTGACTGAGGGGATCGATGTGGTGATTGCGGCGCTACCGGTCGACGGCAGTGAACATGATGATCAGCTTGAAAAACGGATTATTACTTCAATCCCGTTAAAAACGGTTGCGCCATTAAATCATCGATTTGATGAGTTGCTGGACATCAAACCCATTGACTGGTCATTAGTCCCTCTGGTGCTGCCATCGACCGGGCAGGTTCGCAAAAATATCAATGCCTGGCTCCGAAACCAGTCTATTACTGCCAACGTGTACGCTGAGGTGCCGGGTAACGAGGCGATACTTTCATTGGTAGCTTTGGGATGTGGTGTTGGTTTTGTTCCAGAACTGGTCATCAAGGATAGTCCGCTGGCTGATCAGGTCAAGGTGGTGGAGGACGGGCCAGATCTCGAAGATTTTCATGTCGGCTTTTGTACCAGGAGAAAAAGCCTGGAGGTCTCGCCGATTATTCGAGCCTTCTGGGATTCGATACCCGAAACATCTAATAGGAACTAACCTGGGGAGCGGGAGGTTATTGTTTGCCAAAAATTTTGCAAGGACTTGCAGTGGGCTTGTCGTTTAGGGTTGTGGTCGGTTCATTGTCCCGTTGAGGTTAAAAATCCACTCCAGACTCATCACGAATTAACGTGCCGATAATTTAAAAAAACGGCGGCTTAAGCAATATCATGCGAGATCACATTTTTGTGTTATCTTTTAAGCTTGGTTTTAATTCGATCTTTTGGCACTCTGGGTCAACGTTAGCCAGTTAAGAAATGAACTGGCGGTATTAAACTTATGCGCCAGCTGGCGGCCGGTTGTGGTTGTATACGCTGGACTTTAGCGAATCGATATCATGAAAATAAGTAAAGTTGCACCCAATGTAACTATTGATACAAGCAACCCAAGGGGTGGCATCGATCTTTGTTTCGACCTGACAGACAAGGAAAAAATTCAGCTTTCCGATGCTTGGACTATTGCTGGTTGGAAGGTCCGTTTCCTATTTTTACCACCTCACCATACGCTGGAGTTGGAAGATGAAAACCACTATCTTAAAGTTATCGTTGGGGAATTAGTTAACCTCGGGCGTCATTGTTTTGCAGAAGACTATACCGTTAGAACAACCCGGCTTCCAAAATCTCAATTGTTATCAGGGTCGCAGGGGCTGCTCTGTGCGCTGTTAACCGAAACGCCTGCTTTACTGCAGAACATTTATCATATGCCTGACTGTGCCTTCTCAGGCCCGATGGCTCAACACCTGGTTTGGAAGAGTTTCAAGGAAAGGTTTGGTGATTTTACAGATTACTTTGATGATCTTGACAACCATATGGCCGACGGTTTCCATTTACTGGATGCAAAAAAGTCGGAAATAACTTACGTAAATTTCTGGACCTGTGGAAAAAATGGGGACGTATCCACCCATAACCATGCTCAGGACCCATCTCCTGCGGGACCAGCTTTTGCAGAGGTTCACCTAGTGCTTAACAACGGTACAGGGAAAGCGGGCATGTATGAAACTCAGGGCCCGGATGCCGACGCAAGGAAAGTTCACGTCATGCAGCGAGGCGATGAACATGGCCCGTTTTTTGAGCATGAGGCAGGCAAACCGGTGATGTTGGACAACGGGGCTGTCAAATACCCATGGCATGGTTGGCAAAGTGGTAATGACGATCAACGTGCTCAGTCATACGATCTTGTTGCGGCGTTTGAAATCAGCCCGGACTACACGCTGGTACGAACGAGTAAGGTAACCTGACGGCGAAAACAGATGTGGCTGGTTTCTTTGCAACCAGCCAGCATTAAAGAGCCGCGGACCAGCTGCCTATAGCGCTGAGCAGTGAAGAAAAAACCGGGAAAAATCTTTTCTCTCAGCGGCTAGTGGCC
>JABIVN010000395.1 GCA_018667205.1 Gammaproteobacteria bacterium
AAGATCCATACCCGCAGCGGCATTGTTGATAACGTCGCTGAGACTGAGGAAGGAGCGTTGGCGCAGATGCGTCAGTTTCTGAGTTACCTGCCTCAGAATGTCTGGCAATTGTCGAAGCGACTCGATTGCAGCGACAACCCGAACCGAGCCGATGAAGCCTTAATGAATATTGTTCCAAGGGACGGCCGGATTCCGTTTGAAATGCGTGAGGTGATCCGGCACGTGCTGGACCTGGAGTCTTTCTTTGAAATAGGCCCCAATTATGGTCACGGTCAGATTATTGGCCTGGCGCGCTTAAACGGTTTGGCCGTGGGGGTGATAGCCAACGATTGTCGCCACTTTGCGGGCGCGATGACCGCAGAGGGCTCCCAGAAGGCCAAGCGGATGATGGAATTGTGCGACACATTTCATCTGCCGATCATTAACTTTTTAGATGAGCCGGGGTTTATGATTGGCCCGGACTCAGAGCAAGCCGCCTGCATTCGTTATGGCATGAGTGCCGTGGCCGCGGCGGTGCAATCAACTGTTCCCTGGGCAACAATTGCGGTGCATAAGTCTTTTGGCGTCGCATCGGCGGCGCACTTTGCGCCAAATACCTATAAACTCTCTTGGCCTTCCCATGAAATGGGTGCATTGCCGGTAGAGGGCGGCGTGGCCGTAGCTTTCCACCGTGAAATTGCGGCGGCGGACGATCCGGATGAGAAACGGCGGGAATTGGAACAAATGTTGATGAAGAACCGATCTCCTTTTCCTATGATGGAGAGTTTTGCCGTTCACGAATTGATTGATCCTAGGGAAACCCGCGCCAAGTTGTGTCGATGGGCCGACTGGATTGAAACATTACTAGAAGAATTGAAAGGTCCAGTGACCTGGGGAATGAGACCATGAGTATCCGAATGAAAATGACGTTGCTGCTGCTTGGCAGCTTATTGGCAGTGTCTGCTGTAAACGCCCAACCGGAACCGCATGTTCGTGTCGACCTGGTAGCAGCGGTCACGAGTATTGCGCCGGGTGATTCGTTCGATGTCGTGTTTCGACAGGTTATTGATGACGAGTGGCATACCTACTGGACGAATCCGGGGGATTCCGGCGCAGCACCAGATATTGAATGGACTGCACCCGAGGGCGTGCTCATCAGTGCGTTCAAATTTCCGTACCCGGAGCGTATTCCTTACGGGCCGTTAATGAACTACGGCTATCATAACGAAGTACTAATGCCTTTCTCCATTTCTGTATCAGCGGATTATACCGCCGAAGTCGTTGAAGTTAAGGGGAACGGCAGGGTGCTCGTGTGCGCTGATATCTGTATTCCAGAAAAAGTCGAAGTCACGCTGTCCATTCCTACAGGACTAACAATAGTTGACGACGCGGGGTCCGAGATTATTTATGCGGCGCGGGCAAGAGTACCGGTGCCTATCGATGTGACAAGTAGTTTTCAGGTTGATGGTGACAAGATTCGGTTAACGGTGGGATTACCCGCTGTACAGGGAAATCGTATTGACGCCGTTGAATATTTCCCGTTTGCGAAAGAATTAATAGATAACCCGGCCAGGCAGCTATTCTCGATGTCGGATGAGGGGCTGGTCCTCACACTAGAGCCTGGTTACGATTTTGATGAGGATACGGCAGATCTGTCCGGTGTCATCGTGATTCATGAGGCCGTCGGTGAAGGGATAGTGTCGAGTTTTGAGTTCAGGATGAATGGTTTTGTTGCCCCCCCTGGCGCTGCGATTTCAGGAGAAAATCATGCGTTGGCTGAAACAGGACTGCTCGCGGCGTTGTTTTTTGCTTTTCTAGGCGGTCTGATATTGAACCTTATGCCCTGTGTGTTTCCGGTGCTGTCCATCAAGATTCTTTCATTGGTCGAATCTCATCATGATGGGGGTTCTATCCGTTTACACGGTCTTGCTTACGCAGGGGGCGTTGTTGCCAGTTTTGTCGCGATTGCGGTGCTTCTGATTAGTCTGCGGGCCGGGGGGGAAGCAATCGGCTGGGGCTTTCAACTGCAATCGCCCATTGTGGTCGCCATGGTTGCTTATTTGTTTCTGGCAATTGGTTTAAACCTGATGGGTGTGTTCGAGATCGGCGGCACGTTGATGTCTTTAGGTAGCAGTGGCAGCAGTTCGGGAGGATATATGGGTTCTGTTTCGACCGGCGTGCTGGCGACCATCGTTGCAGCGCCCTGTACCGCACCGTTTATGGGCGCCGCGGTGGGGTATGCCCTGATTCAGGACCCCGCGACGGGTGTTTTGGTATTTGCCTCGCTTGGTTTGGGTATGGCGCTTCCCTACGTGATGCTTTGCTATGCGCCAGGTTTACTGGCGAAGCTGCCTAGACCGGGCCAGTGGATGGTCGTCATGAAACAGTTGTTAGCGTTCCCTATGTTTGCCTCAGCAGTCTGGTTGTTGTGGGTGCTGGGTATGCAGGCGGGTCCTGACGCCATGATGCAGGTCCTTTCAGGCGCTTTACTGATTGCATTCGCGCTCTGGCTGCTAAACCAATCTAACGGCGTCATCGTCAAATTGTCTGCGTTGCTGCTCTTCTCTGCCGCCATCTATATTGGTGCAACGCAGGAAACCAAGGTGGTGCGGTCTTCTTTGGAGGCTGCCGAGGGTGAAATTGGTGTCTATTCCAGGGAAGCATTGGCGCTTGCCCGAAAGGAAGGTCCGGTTTTCGTGAACTTCACTGCGGCCTGGTGCATTACCTGTAAAGTCAATGAGCTCAATGCACTTGATGTTGATTCCGTTAAACTAGCGTTTAAAGACAACGCCATAACTTATCTCAAGGGTGACTGGACCAACGAAGACCCCGGTATTACGGCGGCGCTGCAGGAATATGGAAGAACCGGCGTGCCGCTATACCTGTTGTACGCGAAAGATTCGCCCCGAGCGACGGTGCTACCGCAGATATTGACACCGGGCATAGTTTTGGATGCTCTGGAAGCATTGTAGTTCGATTTTTATGGGAGTAGTTCGGTTTTTATGAGAGTAGTTCGATTTTTATGAGAGCAGTTCGGTTTTTATGAGAGCAGTTCTGCTGTGATGGGCTTAGCCAGGTGTTGATGGAAATAGTTCGACGTCGATGCAAAGCTGCAACAAGGGGGCCGACACTAAGTCGGCGCCATTGTTGCAGCGTTGGCTACATCTTATGGATCAAGCTTTGCGGAGGCCTTACCCTTGATAACTTCGACACCTTCCGCGTCAGTAGTTGAAACGTCGATGTCGGCAATGGTGTCACCATTTTCTTCTCTAATCTCGGTGACGGTTGCCTTGGCAGTGAGTGTTGCACCCGGGAAAACCTGAGATGTAAATCGCACGCCATAATAGGTTAGCCGCCCATCACCGACGTAATTAGTCAACATGCGGCCCGTCATACCCATAGAAAGCATGCCGTGCGCAAAGACGGAGGGATATCCGGCGATCTCTGTCGTAAAAATTTCATCGCTATGTAGTGGGTTATAGTCACCGGAAGCTCCTGCGTATTGCACGATCTGGGTTCTTGATAGGTTGTCGCAAACCTCTTCCTGATAAGTGTCACCTACTTTAACTTCACTTGCTTTTAGTGCCATTGGAATGACTCCTTACTTGTCGCCTGAGGTGGCTGGACGTTCTGTTCTGACACCTACGCCAGTTGCTGTTATCACGAGTTCGCCGTTTTGGTCGCGGTACTCCGTAACAGTTTCATTAAACATCAGTTTTCCGCCTCGACGTCCTTCCTTTTCCCAACTTTTCCCTGGTTTGTTTTCAGCTGTCAGTACGTCTCCCACTGTTAATGGTCGGTGATAAACATAGTGTTGTTCTGCATGAAGGCCGCCACCGCCACCGCCACCGCCGCCTTCCTTCTTTTTGGTGATTCCGGTTGGCCCCTTCGCTGAACCGAACCACTCCTCGCCGATCTTGGGACGCAGAAAATAATCAGGGTCGAACTGCGCGCTTGATTGAACGAACGTTGGTGGCGCTATGATGGCACCTTGGTCTGTAGACTTTGCGTAGTCTTCATCGTAATAGATTTCATTCGCGTCACCGATCGATCGTGCAAACATCATTACGTGCCCTGATTCGACCGGAAATTTATCAACTGCCATGGCTGGCTTCCTCCGTTAAAAATGTAGTAGAAAATAGTGTCAGTGATAAGCAAGTTACCCATGTATCTATGTCAACGTCAAGCGCGTGTTCATCGTGAAAATCCGGAAAAACTGTTGGAAACCAGACGTGCGGGTAAAGGGTGTGGCGATTTAATTTTTGCTTCACTCATTCTAGCGCTTGATGCGTAGGTTCGTTTTCTAATGACTTTGTATTGATTTTGTATTGGTTTTGTATTGATCTCGAACCTGTTTGGTATTAGTTTAGATCCTTAAGCAATAACAACCTTATTAAATAATCCCTAAGACAGAGTTTATGTCCAGACCTGTACGTATAGAATTTCCCGGTGCGGTGTATCGAGTCACGAGTAAAGGCAGAGAAGGCCAAGTTGTGTTCGATGATGCGGATGATAGAGGCGCATTTCTTAACGTTCTTGATAATGTTGTAATCCGATTCGGTTGGTTGATCCATAGCTATGTGTTGATGGATGACCACTATCACCTGGTGGTTGAAGTTCCCGAGGCAAACTTGTCTAAAGGTATGCGCCAGTTAAACGGCGTTTACACCCAGCATGTAAACCGCCGACATGCACAGGAAGGGCCTATTTTTCATGGTCGTTTTAAGAGTATTTTACTGGAAAAGAAAAGTTATCTGCTGCCAGTCTGTCGACATGTTGTTACCAATCCAAGCAGAATAAAAAAAGCGTCAAACTTTTCAGCCTATAAGTGGAGCAGTTATCGGGCGTTAGCGGGTCAGGTGAAGGCGCCTTCCTTCCTTTACATGGCTGATGTCTTGAATCACTTCGGCAAACGCGAAAAAGCGGCGCAGCGAAAATACAGGGATTATATTAAGGCCGGCGCCAAGGAGGCGTCCCCTTTGGAACACCGCACAAAACAGGTGCTACTTGGCAGTAATCAGTTTTTGAGCAAAATGCAGCCAATTCTCCAGGGTGAGGTTCTTGTAAAAAGGGGGCCGAAATCGGTCAAAAGGCGTCGCAGTTTGAATAGCCTGTTCAAGAAGGTTGATGACAAGACTCGTAGTGAGCGCAATGAGCTGATGAAGACGGCGCATGTAGATTTCGGCT
>JABIVN010000396.1 GCA_018667205.1 Gammaproteobacteria bacterium
AGAGGTTGGACACTAATTCCTCATCAACGCCGTATCCATAATCTATAACCTCAAGAAACGGTAAGCCTGTCTGCGTGTCCCGGCCACCGAGTATTAGTAGCCTGGGTTCGCCTGTTTTCTTCTTGCTGTATCTAAGGCCATTTTGGCAAAGGTTCCCCATGATCTGTGACAAATGAAGTGGATCTGCTGTTATGGCAGTACCCTTGGGTTTCAGCAGTACCGTTATTTCGGATCTTTCCTGCCAGTTGGTTTCGAGCTCTACTGAGAAGTTCGACAACCACTGGTCCAGCATAATTATTTTCGGCTCCGCTGATTTTCTTCGCGATAGCTGCAATACGTTTTCGATAACGTCATTCATCCTGACGCTGTGGTTTTGAATGATCTCGCAGAGGCGGGTGTCGCTTTTGTCCAAGCTTTCTGATTCCCCTAATAACTGTGCTGCGTGGCTAATCGCCCCTAGCGGGTTTCTGATTTCATGGGCTATGCTGGCCGAAAGGCGGCCCAGAGAAGCCAGTTTAAGCTGTTGTGCCTGCTGTTGAACTTCAGTGGAGTCCTCAAGAAAGATAAGCGTATCTGCGTCTGGCGTGGGTGTATGAAGCTCGGAAAATGTTGCGATTAGCTCCTGGCCCGTCGCAGTCACCGTAAAGGTCGCTTGACCGTGTGAGGGATCATCTTGCCAGCGAGCCACAGCATGAAGGAGGCTCTCCGGAACAACGTCAAAGTCAGGGCCAGCCTCGCCTGGTGTAGAGAGAAACCGCTCTGCTGATTGGTTCATCAATTTTGGTGTACTATTGTTGTTCAGCACCACAACGCCTGTCGGAAGGCGACCGATGACTAATCGGTTGATTTGTTCTAGCGTAGAAACCTCTGTTTGCCGTTTTTGTAGTTGCTGTGACAGGGTCTGAAACAGGATGTTGGTGACAAAGTAGACGATGCCCAGGAGTCCGGCCTGGAAGAAGCTTTTGATGTCATTTTCGTTAAGGAAAAATAGATAGAACTCGCCATAGATTGTTAGGATAAAGGCAATTGCGGGTAGCACCGTCGACACTCGGCCGTGGACCATGCCTCCGGCGAAAGCCAGGGTAAAGAACAGGAAGCTACCAAGTCCAGAACTGACTCCACCGCTGGCGAACATCAACAGCGTCAGAGCGATGATGTCTCCGACAATCACAAGGATTGCAGGCATCTGTTTCGACAGAAGGTTAACGTTGACGAACAGCGCAGTAATGCATATCACCACGTTAATAATGATGTAGCTGATGATGGTGATCTTGAAGAGTTCCGAGTCTACCGTGCCAACAAAATCGTCAAGATTGGGGTCAAGGAACAGGAACAGGAACAGGAAAGCGATCAATACGCGATAATAATTGTAAATCCGAAGTATTGTGGCCCGCTGGTTTTTTATTTGTTCTTCCAAGAGTGATTGGTCGAACTGCTTCATGATTTGTTGCTAGCCTAATAGCCCAAAAGTTACCACATTTAGCCAACCACGACCCTTGGCTCGGATACCCTTGTTCTTGATAAAGTTCCCTTTGTTGTCCAGGGATTTATGTTCTGGGTAGTTGGTATTCAGGACCAGTAGGGCTTGGTCTGCTAAATCGTTCATTTCCAGCAATTGGTAAGCTTCTACCATTATTGCCAGCGCATCTGGCACTGCCACTGCTCCCTGGAAATTTTCAAGTACATAACGACCCCTGTTTGCCGCAGCAACATAGGCGCCGCGCTTGATGTAATAGCGAGCTACATGTATCTCCGCTGTTGCAAGCAGGTTGCGCAGGTATTTCATTTTTTGCTGGGCGTCGGGAGCATACTCGCTGTTCGGGAATCGCCTGATGAGCTGGGAGAAATCCTGAAAAGATTCCCTGGCAGCACCCGGGTCACGAGTTGATGGGTCCATTGGGATGATGCTGGCTAGAAAGTTTTTATCTTGTTCGTAGGACACCATGCCCTTGAGGTAATAAGCGTAGTCAACATTGGGATGAGTGGGGTGCAATCGGATAAACCGATCTGCAGCGGAACGTGCGGCTTCGGGTTGTACGCTTTTGTAATAGGCAAAGATAATCTCAAGCTGAGCCTGTTCCGCATACCGTCCAAAGGGGAAGCGGGATTCCAGTAGTTGGAGCTTCTGGATGGCACCTGCATAGTTGCCGGCCCTAAGGCTATCCTGCGCAGAGGTGTAGTAGGCCAGTTCGGTAGCCTCCAAATCGTCTTCTACCTCGTCTTTAGAGCAGCCGGTTAAGAGAGCTAGTGAGAGTAGGATTACAGTAATATAATGCATGAGTAGGATCTGAATGCTTGAAAATCGGCTAATTAAACCATAGCCTCCCCGCAAAGCCCAACTAGTAGCGCCTGTGCCCCTTCAAATACATCATAAGTTAGTGGTTCCAAAGACACATACTCTTCGTCGCTTGGATCAGTCCGTGTCCGAATTGCTGCCTCAGTACTCGAGAGCTCGTCTGCAACAGTGGATTAAAGCAGGCGATCTGACCGTCAATGGTAAACCCGCCAAATCAAAAGACCGCTTGGTGGGCGGAGAGCAGGTGCAGGTATCAGTTATTGAGGAAGATAACGACGACCGCGGAGAGGATATACCGTTAGATGTGGTGTTCGAGGACGAGCACATGCTCGTCGTCAACAAGGCGGCAGGCTTGGTGGTGCATCCAGGGGCAGGAAATCCCAGCGGCACCCTGTTAAATGCATTGCTGCATCATGAGCCAGGGCTAGCCTCGATCCCTCGGGCTGGTATTGTCCATAGGTTGGATAAGGAAACGAGCGGTTTGATGGTCGTCGCCAAAACGTTGGAAACACAGAACCATATCGTCAAGGAAATTCAGGCAAGAACTGTGTCGCGAATATACGATGCCCTGGTTTATGGGGTAGCCAACCCCAGGCAGGGTCGCGTGGATCGACCGATTGGCCGACACCCTATTCATCGAAAAAAAATGGCGATACGCAGAGACGGCAAAGAGGCGCGGACCAATTACCGCGTCCTGGAGCAGTTTGACGAGCATGCGCTTGTTGAATGCCAACTGGACACTGGCCGGACCCACCAGATCAGGGTTCATCTTCAATCGCTTGGTAATCCGTTGATTGGTGACCCTACCTATGGCGGGCATTACAGGAGACCAAGGTCTGGTGATGAATGGTTGTCAGATGCGCTCCGCGATTTCAAACGTCAAGCCCTGCATGCAAAAAAACTAGCCTTACAGCACCCTGCAACGGGCAAAAAGATGACGTGGACCGTAAATCCGCCTGAAGACTTTACGGAGTTGCTGGACCTTCTATACGGGTAGATCGCCACATGAATAGTCTGTTGCCGGATTGGCCTGCGCCAATGAATATCAAGGTGCTCTTTTCAGATCGTCGGGGTGGTTTTAGCAATACGCCATATGCCAGTCTTAACCTTGGCGTTCATGTTGGCGATGACGCGGATCTGGTGGCGTGTAACAGAGCGTCAATCGATGTCCCCGGCGAGCCTTTCTGGCTGGAACAAACCCATACCGATATCTGCATCAACGCGGATATAGAGGCAACCGATCGGTTGGGGGATGCGAGTGTCACAAGGGCGACGGGCAAAGTACTGGCAATCATGGTGGCGGATTGTCTGCCTGTCATGTTTACGTCAGTTGCTGGGGATATCGTCGGGGTTGCCCATGCAGGCTGGAAAGGCCTTGCTGATGGTGTTTTGTTTTCGACAGTGACTGCGCTGGGTGGGAATTCGGTGTTGGCATGGATGGGCCCGGCAATAGGTCCCTGCCACTACACGGTAGGGGAGGATGTCAGGGCCAGGTTTTCATCGGACACAGGTTTTGTCGAGGGCAGCGACAAGAAGTTCTCGATGGACCTTTACGCGATCGCTAAGGAGCAGTTAGAGAGTCTTGGTGTTGAAACATACGGGGGAGGCCTGTGCACCTATTGTGATTCTTCAAAATTTTTTTCTTATAGAAGGGATGGGGTGACCGGACGAATGGGCGGGTTTATCTGGATGGAATAAGAGGGCATGCCGACCCTCACTGAAAGATCAACCTAGCGGCAATTTTCCGTGATGGTTTTCTTTGCCGCATCGACCTTGGATTGTTTTTCTTCCTCCGTGAGTACCCTGACTTGTCCATCGATACCCTGAACCTTGATGCGATTGTAGCTCTCAAGTTGCGCGAGGTTTAGCTTCCCGATATTACAGTTGGATTTCTCCGCCGCGGCGATTTCCTGATGTATGCGGGTTGTCTGGGTAGCGATTTCAACATCAATATCTCTCTCTTCCTCCTCGGTTAGCGAGGGGGCCGGTTGAGTTGGTGTCTGTTTTTCAATCGTCTTGTCTCGCTGGTATCCGAATCGTTGACTGCGAGTGATAAGGCGTGCTTCGAACCCCTGTGGGTTACGTTCCGAATAATTCACGACGCCATCTTGGTCGACCCAGGTGTAGTACTCATCTTCGGCGCTAGAGTTAGCTGAATAGAGTAAAAGGATCAGGCCGAACATACCTACGGTAGATGCTAAGTGTCTAATGTAAACCATCATAGAAAAGCAATATTTCCAGAATATTACTGTAGGATTGTGCACTATTCAGATCGATGAAAATAGTGATTATTCAGGCTCGCTTCAGTCAAGTTTGACTAGGCATTCAGGATACATGAGAATGCCGGCCCCTTTCGGGGCGAAATTTACGTAAAAATCAGAGGTATATCGTGGAAAAGTTATCTGGCGCGGACATGTTGATCCGGGCCCTTCAGGATGAGGGCGTTGATCACGTTTTTGGATACCCTGGCGGGGCTGTGCTGCATATCTATGATGCAGTGTTCAGACAAGATAAAATCCGGCATGTGCTGGTGCGCCACGAACAGGCTGCAACTCATATGGCAGACGGCTATGCGCGTTCTACTGGCCGCCCAGGCGTAGTCTTGGTAACCAGTGGCCCGGGGGCGACTAATGCGATCACGGGCATAGCGACTGCCTATATGGATTCCATTCCCATGGTGGTGATCTCCGGACAGGTACAAAGCCACCTGATTGGGACAGATTCGTTTCAGGAGACAGATATGGTGGGCGTGTCCAGACCCATCGTGAAACACAGTTTTCTGGTCCGCACGGCGGCCGAAATACCCGAAACGATCAAGAAAGCCTTCTACATCGCGACTTCTGGTCGTCCGGGGCCTGTGGTCGTCGATATTCCTAAAGATTTAACTGATCCGACAAACCTGTTCGACTATAGCTACCCGGAAACGGTAACGATGCGTTCCTACACGCCTGCGACCAGAGGTCATACTGGCCAGATCAAGAAAGCGATTAAGTTGCTCGTCAAGTGCGAACGGCCAATGATTTATGCTGGTGGGGGTGTTATCCAGGGTGATGCTTCGAGTCAGCTGATCGAATTAACAAGACTGCTGGGTTTTCCAATCACCAACACGTTAATGGGGTTGGGTGCCTTTCCTGGCACAGACAAGCAGTTCCTGGGCATGCTTGGTATGCATGGCACATTTGAAGCAAATAACGCGATGCATCATAGCGATTTGGTATTTGCTATTGGAGCCCGCTTTGACGACCGTATAACGAATACTGTCTCCAAATTTTGTCCGTACGCAGAAATTATCCATCTCGATATCGACCCCACGTCGATCTCTAAGACTGTTACCGCTGATGTGCCTATCGTTGGGCCGGTTGATACTGTGCTGGATGAAATGAT
The DNA here is from genome assembly GCA_018667205.1 of Gammaproteobacteria bacterium. Lineage (GTDB taxonomy): Bacteria > Pseudomonadota > Gammaproteobacteria > Pseudomonadales > Azotimanducaceae > UBA9659. The sequence continues at coordinate 5,681 of JABIVN010000396.1, forward strand.
TGAACTACTGGCGCCGGAAGTTGCTGAACGTTCTGAGAAACAGCAACAAATGTTGGCGGAATGGTGGGAGCAGATCGAAGGGTGGCGGAAGCAGGATTGCCTGGCGGTTATCAGGGATGAAAGCGAGGATATTATTAAGCCGCAGGAGGCCGTTCAGGCTGTCTATAAGGTAACCGAAGGAAAGGCTTTCGTGACTTCCGACGTCGGCCAGCATCAAATGTTTGCA
>JABIVN010000397.1 GCA_018667205.1 Gammaproteobacteria bacterium
ACTGGTTCGTCGTGGCGTGTACTTGTCGCTGTATGTTGTGCTCGACCTGTTCAGCCGGTTTGCGGTTGCCTGGATGGTCTCACGCAAAGAGAACAGCGCGCTCGCCACCCAGTTGATGGCAGAAGCCTCTGCACGCTATCAACACCATCACAGCGGTCTGGCAGGCTTCACCCCTGAGCAGGTGTTCACAGGGAGATATAAGGAAGTTGCCATCGTCAAACAAAACACACTAGATGAGCGCTACGCGCTGAACCCTGGGCGCTTTGTTAAAGGGTGGTCAATAGTTGCTATGCCACCGCTATCAGTAGCGATCAACCCCATTGTGCCAAACGAAGACGGTAGCATCATTGATGCCCGGGTCAACCTCCCCACGCTACGCGCTGCCGGATATACAAAATGAATGTTATCTTTTAGCTAACTGTCTATATGAGGTTGACACCTTTCTATACCTTCCTATGCCCGCTTAAGCCGCTCGGCCCAGCTCAGTGGTGAGCAATGCAGTGCTTGATCGACAGAAGTGTCGGTAGCGGTCTGTATTGTCGGTTTCTTTGATTTATGGCGCGACGGTTTCGCTGAATCGGGGACCACCGGCAGCCTGAACGGCAAGTTGGGCGAAAAGACCCCCAAATCTGTAAAAGTACCGAGTCAGACTGGACCGGGGTCGCTACCAGCGCTGCCAACTGGCCGAGAAAGTCCTCAGGCATGGGGTGACTTGGCAGATGGAAATGGCTGCCGCTTATAACCGTGCCGGGTTTGCTTGGTTCGATGTCCCTATGAGCTATATTTTCCTGGCAAGTTATTTTGAAAGCAGGATCAATGTTTGTGTGCTTTTCGAGAGTCTGTGATTTTTTGAATCACATAAGGATGATATTCAATGGCCTCCTGAAGCCCGTTGATGATGTGTTTTCTGAAACCTTCCTGCATGTCTTTTTTACCTACAATACTGTCTGGAGCAAACCACAGTTGTGTCATCAGGCCGACATAATAGTCAAGGTTTTGCAGAATGGCATACTGGTTTTCTATAATGTCGGCAAGTTCAAAACCGATAATATCCGGTAAGTCTCCGCCAGCTGTTGCCGTTTTCCAAGCAATGGTCTTGATGTAAAAACTTTTCCCGAAGGGTGTGTTTTCATAGGCGGGTTTTGTTTTTTCCATAGCAATAAAGTTATCTTCCAGTTCACCAAAAATATTGTAAAGGATAATCTGGGCACGTTTTTTCTTAGTAGATTGTTCCTGCTTCCTGTTGATATAGAGCGCGCCGACACCCCCGACTACAACACCAATTAAGGTGGCAATCATTTCTGGTAAGGCCTGGTAAAATATATCCATGAAACGTCCTGATTGGGGGTCGATTATTGCGCCATCCCCTGAAAGCTAAAGTCCTTCCCGGTACCAATAATTAGCATGGCAGGCTTTATCCAAATAAGCGCCAGATTCGGACAATTTCTCAGTGTCGCGCTTGGCCAGAGCATCAGGCATATCAAACGCAGAATTTTGCGTCGCTTGAGAAAATCGTATCCGGGGATAGGGATTATAACAGGGCTTTTCGAGCAAAAGTCTGAGTATCAAATTATATTGGTTGCCTGCTTGTTTTATGGAAGAGTGGAGCTCGTACGACGAGCAGTGGATAAATGCTTCCAGGGTTGGTGGTTGTTGGCTGACCTATTGATGGGCGATTAGCGGCCGTGCTTCTCTGTTGGCGCAGGGATAAACGCGCTGCCGTGGTTTTAACCATCATATAGCCGCAAAGAGTTCGGTTTATGGCCCTTGCTACTGTCTATGCCGGCGCGCGGCATCAGGTGGCGCAGGGCTGACCGTTGGGATGAAAGTGTTCGACGGTTGCGGTAAATGGACCCAAGCCGTCAGGCTTATAAATCAGGTCGTCTCCCGTCAAAACGTCACCCTGTAAACGGGTAGCGCTTGATAACAGCCGGCAAGGATCGAGCAAAACATCACTAAGGTTAGGGATTTCATTGTCTTGCCTTCGTTGTTGACGTGGATTGATAAGCAAAACTAAAGGATCACTAGTTATTACGCGCAACTTATTACGGGCAACTTATTACGGGCAACGACGAAACTTGGGTTTCTGTCCATCGGCCGAAATAGTCAAAACCGGCTAAATTGAGTTGTGCGGTGAAAAAACCAGGTAGCACCTCGTCACCCCCCGGGGCATGCAGAAAGCCAGGCACTCAGTTTTAGTGACAATCAAGGCATTTTCGTGCCTCTGGGCTTTATCTGAGTCCGATCGAGCGTCGTGCTTTTGATCGCGCTGGATGCGAGTACTTGGCGCTGGCCTGTGTCTGGTTTAGGCTTTATAACTCAAAAGAGAGCACTGATGCCGCTAGACGCACAAACATTGATTGAGCTAGGCCTCGACCAAACTATTCCTGCAGAGGTCAACGGCCGGCGCAACGGTACGAACAATGACCCCGCTTGGGATCAGGACTATCGTCCCAGCCCTGAGGCCTTCCCTGGCGCCTCGGTCGCAATGGGTAAGATCACGGCGCTGGCTGACTACGCGACGTCAGAAATCTACCCGGGAACCACCCGAAAAATCTGGTTTTACCGCCCCGCGGTCAATCTCACCGGACCGGTGAAGCTGATCATTTTTAATGATGGTCCATTTTACCTGTCCCGCGAAGGCCCTGTTCGCGCAACCCGGGTTTTAGACAGTTTGCACCACAACCATGAGATAGCACCCACGGCAGCAATCTTTATCTCGCCCGGTATGCCCGATCATGACGTCAGCGCACCGATTGCGTCTTATGGCCCGTTAGAGGCGCAACGGAGTTTAGAATACGATCAGGTGACGCCACGTTACGGTGAGTTCCTGTTTCACGAAATGATACCGTTGTTAGAAGCTAACCTTGGGCTGAAGGTCGACAGCAATCCCGACTTTCGTACGGTATGTGGCATCAGCAGCGGTGGCATAGCGGCCTTTAACGCAGCCTGGCATCACCCGAGTGAATGTCGACGAGTGCTTAGTCACTGTGGCTCTTTCACCGATATCTGGGGTGGACACAACTATCCATCACTGATTCGTCAGCAGCCACGAAAACCCCTGCGAGTCTATCTTCAAAGCGGTGAAAACGATGCCAATACCCCGTTCGGCAACTGGGCGTTTGCGAACCACACCATGGCGAGTGCGCTCGAGTTTGCGGGTTATGATTTTCATTTTGAATTTGGTCGGGGCGGACACAGCTTGAACCATGGTGGCGCATTGCTTGCAGATAGCCTGCGTTGGCTCTGGCAGCATAAATGACAACACGTAATCACGGCAGGTCGCGCTTGTGTTGTTGCGCCTGGGTGCGAAAATGGGTTGAGGTCAAAATTGGAGGTTAGGTCAAAAATGCGGAGGAAAAATTGAGCCAGCGATTCACTGAGGCGCACGTTGCTGCCTGGAAAGAAACCGGATTCACCATCATTCCCCGATTTTTTAGTGAAGATGAAATTGCGCCGATTCGGCAGGAATTTGAGGGCATCTACGGAACGACAGGCCAGGGTCCTGGCGCTGAGCTGAATGTGAGAAAAACAGGCGAGTTTGGTGAGTTTCGAGAAGCGCAGTTCCAAAATATTGACACCTTTCCTTACGATGCCTCCTTCGCGATGAACTTGATTTCGCTTCATCCACAGCTGATTGAGCTGGCTAAACAGTTGCTTGATTCACCCTCTGTCCACCTCTATCAAGCCCATACCTGGGCCAAATACACGGGAGATGCAGACTATAATCAGGCACATCACTGCGACTTTTCAAATCACACATTGCTGGTTCCGGGAGATCAATGTATCGAGCGCACTGTGGATGTCGTCATTTACATGACAGAGGTAACGGA
>JABIVN010000398.1 GCA_018667205.1 Gammaproteobacteria bacterium
ATCAGCCTCATAGTTAGGTTGAGCAACGATCTAGTTACCGGTAGAAAAACACCAGTGCCATGGTTCATAGTTGATGCCGGCCGGATTGCCCCTGGGGTAGCTGAGGTGGAAGTTGAACTCAGCAGCATGGTCACATAGCCAGGAGAATGCAGGGTGGTTTTCGAACGCAGTCTCAAGCGGCTTTCCGTCCCCTGCGTGAAGGTCCAGTGCGCGTCCTGTGTGGTGCTCGCTGTAGCCGGGGATAGCATTTACCAGGAGTATTTCGTCAATCAACCTACCTTCTTCTAGCTTCCGGTGAATGAGTTCGCACTGATATTCGATGGAGCGGTGCGCAGAAACAATATTCAGTTCCATACCATCCGACTTTGCGGTAGTTTTCATCGCACACCAGGCGGTGAAGGTTTGCTGCGTCATTTGTTGTGGCCGACCAAATAGATCCAGACCTGCGTCGACTAAGTCCGTGCATTGCCCATAAAGGGGCATCTTACATGCCTTAACAGCGTCATCGGTGATGCCGAGATCCTTAAGCGCTTTGGCCAGATTAAAGCTCACAGGGTGATTACCTTGACCCTGAATGTCGCAGGCAGTCCCCATGACGCAAAGATGACATGCAGCACATGCAAGATTATAAGGAAGGGAGGCCTGCACGCTGTGATGCCGTCAGATTGGGGGCAGGGACCCTTGATTGGTTTTGCGCAATTAGAGTAAGGCACGCTCTCGCTGTCTAATGTTTCTTTTGATCCTGCCCGGGCGGCTGTTTCGTTTGGCATCGCTTGTACGTTGAGCTCTGCGTCTGTCATAGAAGCAGTCTAGCACTCAGCGAATAAATGTTTCGCTGGCTGTCAGCCTGACTTTCGGCCATGGACGGTTCGCACTTTTTATTCACTATGGATCAGGTCACCAATGATTCATTTTCTAACGACTAAGCAGCCAGTTTTATTGAGCGGGTTGGCCTTGTACCGCGAGCAAAAGTCTTCCGCGGACGACTTTGAACTGAAACTACCTGACTGTACCTTCCACACGATGTCGGATCCGGAGCTCTCTTCCTTGTAGACTGAGTCAAACCCGTTGAGTAATGAACCACTGCTGCCTCGAGCCTGGCGCCAAAGTCTTTCTGCGCCGATAATAGTGCTCATGGCGCCGAATTGGATACGATAGCGCTCATGGCGGTTTATCACCTCTTTTGGAGGTTGGAATCTAATGTCGTTGGGTAACCGAAAATTCCAGTTTCTTGACCACGCCACGGGTTCTGCAACCGCTGCGATCTCGACCTTGTCGGTGAGCATCGCGAGCATGTCACTGGCCCCTGGGTGTCTCGAACTGACGGCCCTGGATAACCACTCGATTGCGGCTTCTGGGTCTTTGGTAACGCCCACACCTTCCGCCAGCATAATGCCAACGTTGTACTGGGCCAATGGATGTCCCTGGAAACCAGCCTCAAGGTACCAGTGGAAGGCTTGCTCAAGGTCAATAGGGGTACTTTCACCATACTTGTACATCATGGCCAGAACAGTTTGAGCTCTTGCGTTGCCATCGTTGGCTAATTTGGTAAAAGCCTCAAAAGCCGTTCTGTATTCTTTGTTACGATAGGCTTGGGATGCTGCCTCAATGTCGGCAACCGCGAGGAATGAATGGGTAAGAAGCAGTAAAAATACGGTCAACATTCGCATAACGACCAGCTTAACATGTTGGGTTTTGGTCCTGCTAATCGCCCATTTCACACCATTGGTGTGAAGTTGAACTATTTTGGCACAATATCGAACATAGTCATCATAAACAGCGGTAAACGAACAAGTATGTCAATTCATGATCTAGAGACAAAGCGAGGCGGTGACGACGCTGAGCATTTGGAACTGTTGAAGCGGATAGCAGTGAAGGACAGAGTTGCGTTCGAAAAATTATATCAACGAATGCACCCACAACTCACACGGTATCTGAGTCGAATGCTGCGCAGGCCAGAACTAGTGGAAGAAGTCGTCTCCGACACTTTGTTCGTTGTCTGGGAAAAGGCTTCAGGGTTTGAAGGACGGTCAAAAGTTTCCACGTGGATAACCGGCATCGCTTACCTGAAGGGGATTAAAGCACTGGATAAGCTGAAGAAGATGCCGGAGCAAAATGCCGAGGAAATACATGAATATGACGATCTTGCAGACAGTCATAATCTTATTAGCAAGATCGGATTAGACGAGTGGCTGAGCAATGGATTGGATCGGATATCGGCTGAACAGCGCAGCGTTGTTGAGTTGACTTATTTTTCGGGGCATTCCTATCAGGAGATTGCGGAGATAATGAACTGCCCTGTGAATACCGTAAAGACGAGAATGTTTCACGCTCGTCGACGGTTAGCGAAATTGCTGCCGGTGCTTGAGCATCATTCTGACAGCAATAAAGTAGACGAAATCATTCGAGAGAAAAATATCAGTACAAAAAATAATGTCTGATAAAAGAGCAAGAAGAGAGTAAGAAATTGGCTAAGCGTAAAGAACACGAACAGGCGATATTGTTGCTGCCCTGGTATGTTAACAACACATTAATGGGGCGGGATGCTGACCTTGTGCTGCGACATTTGGCGCATTGTGAGAAATGCCAGAAAGAGCGTGATCGATTGTATGAGCTGCAGCAGATTGTCTGCGAACCCGATGTGATAAAGCAGGATAGCAACAGCTCTTATCAAAAGGTTCTCACTCGCATAGACGTGTCTGAAAGGAATAAAATCAGTGTGCTGGAGGTTCCGGTTCGAACTCATATGATTCAGCGTTTTTCTGTCGGTTTGAAGACAGCCGCGATCGCGGCTTCAGTGCTAGCGCTGGTGATTGGCGGGACCCAGTTTCTGGGCACGGACCGGGGAGGTGACGAGTTTCGAACCTTAAGTATTGAACCGCTGGTGCCCGCGAAGTACGAGTCCGGTAGAGTTGAGCGTCTGGCATTAGGATTTAAAACACCGATTCCTGCGATAACGCTTAGAAAAGCGCTCATTGAGACAGGCTCAAACATCGTGAGTGGCCCAGATGAAAAAGGGAGTTACATCGTAGAACTAGTCGTGCCTAAAAATACGAGTTCAGCGGTTTTTCTGAATCAACTTCAACAAATAGACGGTGTTGAGTATGCGGATTTTACAAGCCGGTAGGGTCGTCTTCCTGCTTTTTTTGATAGCAGGTTGTGCGTCAACACCGCCATTGGACATCTACGCAAGTAATGTCGTATTCACTGTTCCCTACGCACAGTCAGGTAATCAGCATTCAAGTGGCTTCGCCCAACACGCTTCAGGGGATGAACCTACTGCTCAAAACCTCATCCAGGCGGTGCTTCGGTTTCATGGTCTAACAAAGGTCTCCCAGTTCACGATTCAAGCCCTTAATGTAGAAGCTGTAGTTGCGGAGTTTGGCCCCAGTAGACAACTTGATGACGTGGTGACGGCTCTGTCCGCAGACAACAGAATCCAGTCAGTACAATCCATAAAACCTTATACTCTGATGTCCTACAACGATCCGTACTTTGCGCTGCAAAATACCGTTAATGGCGATCAGATAGACAGTATTCACCAGATTGCGACAGGCAAAAACGTCGTGGTTGGCATTGTGGATACCGGCGTTGATCGACGGCACCCGGAGTTAACCGATAACATTGTTTACTCCAGAAACCTGGTGGATGACGATCAGGCCTCTTTCGACAGCGACGAGCATGGTACAGCCGTTGCAGGGGTGATTGCATCGGCTGCGGACAATGACCTGGGTATCGTTGGTGTTGCCCCCGATGTTCAACTGATGATTTTCAAGGCCTGTCGTCAGGAGAAGGTATCCCGGCGAACCGCTTGTGATTCGTTGTCAATTATTGAGGCGTTGAGTGATGTGTTGGTCCAACAACCAGAT
>JABIVN010000399.1 GCA_018667205.1 Gammaproteobacteria bacterium
AACCAAGGCCGTTCGCGATGGTGACCACTACGTTGTTAGTGGTACAAAGACCTGGAACACCCTGGGCCAGCATGCGGATATGATATTTTGCCTGGTAAGAACCAGCAATGAAGACATACCTCAGAAAGGCATCTCTTTTCTGCTGATCGATATGCATTCCCCAGGAATAGACGTGCAACCGATCGTTACCATCGACAATCCGCCGAAAGGTTACCAGGAAATTAACATGGTTCACTTTGACGATGTCAAAGTGCCTGTCGAAAACCTCATTGGGGAAGAAGGCAAAGGCTGGACCTATGCGAAATACCTATTGGAGTTTGAGCGCGGCAATGCTTATAGCCACGGTTTAAAAGCTGGCCTCAATAACATAAAACAGATGGCAGTATCAGAACAGAACGGTCAGGGCAGTTCATTGATGGAGGATGAAGAGTTTAAACAGAAATTGTCATCCACAGAGATCGCTATATCAGCCATGGAGTTCACAGAACTACGTATCCTAAGCAGTATCTCAACGGGTAAAAACGTTGGACCTGAATCGTCATTACTCAAGTGCCGGGGCACGGAACTTCAGCAAGAACTAACAGAACTGGCGGTAGAGGCAGTTGCCAACTATACGGTTCCATTTAATCATCCTGCCCCGGAGAAGGGCCTTAACTATGAACCTATTGGCCCCGAATATGCGAATGTAACTGCGCCGGAGTACTTCAACACAAGAAAAGTCTCGATCTATGCTGGGTCCAATGAGATCCAACGCAATATCATGGCGAAACTGGTTCTGGGGCTATAACGGACGGCCTTTGAAAGTAGGGGTCGTAGGGGGTAAATCGGTTGCAAAGAAGAGCTTTTTTACAGGCTGCGCTAGCAAGCGTGACGCTCAATGCGATACCTGCGTCTCTTAGCGCCAGTGAGGCAAAAATTGCTTTGCTGGATTCCGACCTTGTTTACCTCTCACCGTACCAATCGGACGGCTCTTTAAGCCGTTGCCAGGCCGAAGTGTGGTACGCAATGCTGGGTGCTGATGTCCTTGTCTGCACAGCGAGCAGTAGCTGGAGGGCTCAGGCGCCGATAAAAGGTCTTGTCAGAACAAAGCTTTGGGTGGGTGACCTTGGTGTATGGAAGAGGGCAGACTACGGGTCGCTGCCGGCTGTGGTTGCCGACGCTAGCATTGAGACTGATGAAAAAGTACTCGCGTTAGCCTTAAATCGGTTCGGTGACAAGTACCATCGGGAATGGAAGAAGTGGGGCCCAAGATTCAGTCGGGGGTTAGTCGACGGGTCCAGAACGATGCTTAGATACCAACTATCTAGCTAAACGGTCGGCGCGGATTTGTGAGCTTCACCCTGGTACGCGGCTAGTGACGTAACAACTTTTGCGTTCACTGATCCGCTGGCTGAGCGCTTTGGCGCGGCGATCGGTGGTAAAGCCGTCATGGTGAGTGCCTTCGCGACAATTTCAGGTAAGCCCAGCATTTGGAGAATTGACCGTATGGCATAGTCCGTAGCGTTTCGCTCCACCTGCCCTTTGTCGATCGCCGAAGTGACATGCCGAACCATATCTCTAATCAAGGATTCGGTGAAGTTAACATCATCAACCTTGAACCTGCCGCCACTAACACCCCGCTCAATGTCTTCTATCCTTACGTTGACCGTCTGTTCGAGCGTTAGCCATGTTAGGCCCGTAAAGCTTGTAAACTCTCTCCATTCCTGATTATCGAGAGCCTGATCAAAATAATATTTTAGCGCAACCGCCACTCTCATTGCAGGATCCTTGATGGATTCCCTGGCGGTTTCCAGATTTCCGGCTATCAGGTCCCGCATCTCATCGGCTACGGCCACGAACACGTCTTGTTTGGTATCAAAGTAATTGTAATAGGTACCCGTCGAGACGCTTGCCCGTTTTGTAATCTCCTGTATGGATATACTGCCGTGGCCTTTCTCAGCCACAAGGCTTCGTGCAGCCTCAAGCAGTAACTGGCGCGTCGCCTGTCGTTTATCAGATGGGGCTGTCTCTAAAACAGAAGTTTTTATAACAGAAGTTTTTATAACAGAAGTGTGTGTAGCAGATGTGTCTGAGATTAATACGACCATGTCGTTTCGCACTTTTAATATCTAGTGTTCGAATATACCAGTAAGTGTATGAAAATAAGTGAATAGATAGTGGAAAGATGGCTAAAGTCCATCTAAAAACCCTAAATTAAGTGCCCCGTTAAAAGAGCTATGCGTTTTGCACCTAACTTGCATATTATTAGCGACATTAGACCGTTTTATTGGAGAGCACATGAATTTTGACTTGAGCGAACAGCAACTAGCAATCCAAGACGCTGTTTCCCGGATATGTCTAAACTTTGGTGAAGATTATTGGCTGGCTCGAGACACGGACGGGGACTTTCCTGAAGAGTTTGTGCGAGCGATAACAGAGGGTGGTTGGTTAGGCATCGCGATGCCAGAGGAGTTTGGTGGTGCTGGTCTAGGCGTTAGTGAGGCGCTGATTCTTGCCCATACAATCGCCCGCTCCGGCGCCGGTATGAGCGGCGCCTCAGCGATTCACCTGAACTTGTTTGGCCCGAATCCAATCGTTGTGTTTGGTACTCACGAGCAAAAATCTCGTTTCCTGCCACCACTGATCCAGGGTTTAGACAGAGCATGCTTTGGCGTCACGGAACCCAACTCCGGCCTCAATACGTCAAAGTTAGAAACCCGCGCAGAACGTGATGGCGATAATTATGTCATCAACGGCCAGAAGCTCTGGACGACGACCGCACAGACGGCGACCAAAATCCTGTTAATCGCCAGGACGACCCCATTATCTGAGTGTGAACGCCCAACAGACGGTCTGTCCCTGTTTTTTACGGACTTAGATCGAGAAAAAATCGAAGTCAGGCTAATTGAGAAAATGGGCCGAAAGGCCGTTGATAGCAATTCGCTCTTTATTGATGACTTGATCGTTCCTTTACAGGACCGCATTGGTGAGGAAGGGGATGGGTGGAAATGCCTGCTGCATGGATTGAATCCCGAACGTATCCTGATCGCCGCCGAGGCTATAGGTTTAGGCCGGGCGGCACTGGAACGAGCAGCCAACTATGCACGTGAACGTGTCGTATTTGATCGTACCATTGGCAAAAATCAGGCAATCCAGCACCCG
>JABIVN010000400.1 GCA_018667205.1 Gammaproteobacteria bacterium
CACCTGATGAACCTGGAAACTGTCAACACCTATGAAGGCACACACGATATTCATGCCTTGATCCTGGGTCGCGCCCAGACTGGCTTGCAGGCTTTTTCTAATTAGGGATACAGGAAAGTAAGCCTTTTCCTACATAAAACACAGCGTTTTCCCTCAATTGGAGTCGGCGTTTGCCGGCTTCCTTTCTCGGTGTATCAGGTCTATCTTTGATGACTAAGCCGCAGGAAGGAAAACGAAGTGATTCGAATTATTATCGTAGATGACCATCAACTGGTGCGAACAGGCACTCGACGTTTGCTGGAAGACGAACCGGGAATAAAAGTTATTGCTGATGCTGGCAGTGGCGAAGAAGCCGTGGAGCTTGTCAGGGAGTTAAAACCTGATGTCGTCTTGATGGATATCCAAATGCCTGGAATTGGTGGGCTTGAAGCTACCCGCAGGTGTCTGCGGGCGCACCCAGAGGTCAAGGTTCTGGTTGTCACCGTTTACGAAGATGAACCCTACCCCTCGAAACTCTTGAATGTCGGTGCCGCGGGCTATCTCACTAAAGGCGCTGGCATTAAGGAAATGTTGTTGGCGATTCGTAAGGTGCATGCCGGGCAGCGATACATCTGCGCCGAAATTGCTCAACAACGTGCACTTCGCCCTTTCTCTGACGCGGACACATCTCCGTTTGACCAACTCAGCACGCGTGAAATGCAAATTACGCTGATGGTCATCATGGGAACCAATGCTCAGGATATCTCTGAAAAGTTATCCTTAAGTCCCAAGACGGTTAATAGTTATCGTTATCGTGTGTTCGAGAAGCTGGACCTCAAAAATGATGTTGGCCTGACTCGGCTGGCGATCAAATATCGGATTATTGACGCGGAAGTCGCAGCGTGACGCTCGCAGGTTTATAATAGTGGGGTGAAAACTGCAGACATAATTGAAGCATCAGAAAACCGTCAACTTCTTGCATGCAGGAAGTGCCGTCGCCTGAGTAATCAATTAAAACGCCTAAGGGACAGCCATCCCGAGTACTGGAACAATCCTGTGCCTGGCTCAGGAACTGATTCATGTTCGCTGATGATTATAGGCCTGGCTCCGGGCATGCACGGCGCTAATAGGTCCGGTGTTCCTTTTGTTGGTGACTCGTCGGGCAACCTGCTGGGCGAAGTACTTAAAGCATCAAAGTTGATGGGGCGGGTAAAGATCACCAATGCTGTAAAATGTCTGCCGATAAAAAACCTTCCGTCGTCCAGGGAGGTTCAAAACTGTAGTCGATTCCTTATTCAGGAAATTGGGGAACATCAACTAAACGCGAACCCGGTTCTGCTCCTGTTAGGTGGGGTTGCGCATAGGGCAACGATCAGCGCCCTGAGGGGTAAGCAGTCGGATTACCCATTTTCCCATGGCGCGGTCCATTCGATAAATGGCGTGACGCTGGTTGATTCCTATCACTGCAGTCGATACAACACCCAGACGGGCCGCCTGACTTACCAGATGTTTCTGGACGTAGTGGCCGTGGCCGGTAACATGGCGTACCCATGACACCACTCGACATTTCACCCTTCGACTCTGCGGCTTTTATCAAGCGCCTTCCGTCCAGGCCGGGCGTCTATAGAATGTTCGATCAAGAAGAAAGCATTCTTTACGTCGGTAAGGCAAAGAACCTTAAGAATCGTGTGTCGAGCTATTTCCGTTCCAATGCCCTGGATTCGAAAACCATGGCGCTGGTTTCCAGAATCCAGAATGTGGAAACGACGGTTACTGGTAGTGAAACAGAAGCGCTGCTGCTTGAGCAGTCGCTGATCAAGGAATACAAACCTCCGTACAACATTGTTTTTCGTGACGACAAGTCCTACCCCTATATATTACTGACCACCGATGACGAATATCCAAGACTCGCGTTTCATCGCGGCGCGCAGAAAAAGAAAGGCCGCTATTTCGGTCCGTTCCCCAGCGCTCACAGTGTCCGTGATTCGCTTAATATTTTGCAAAAGGTGTTCCAGGTTCGGCAGTGCGAAGACGTTTTTTTCAAAAACAGGGCGCGACCCTGCCTGCAGTACCAGATAAAAAGGTGTTCGGGCCCCTGTTGTGATCTGGTCTCAAGCCAGGACTATGCGGATGATGTGCAGCATGCGGCAATGTTCTTAGAGGGTAAAAACAATGCGGTCATGCAAGATTACGCGAACAAAATGGAAGCCGCGTCTGACAAATTAGAGTTTGAGAAGGCCGCGCACTATCGGGACCAGGTTGGCCATCTTCGTAAGATCCAGGAACAACAGTATGTTGTTGGAAACCAAGGAGACATTGATGTGCACGCGGTGGTCATCAATCCGGGTGGTGTGTGTGTCCTTGTGATGTTCATCCGCGGCGGAAGAATGCTCGGTAACAAGACTTTTTTTCCCAAAACAAGGCTGGATGAAAACGAATCAGAAGTGTTAGCGGCATTTCTGCCGCAGTTCTACCTAAGTGGCAGCGGGGGCAGGGAGACGCCGCCGGAAGTGGTAGTGAACGCCAGAATTGAGGATAAGTTTGTACTGGAAGAGGCGCTGACCAGCCATTCAGGGCGAAAGGTCATGATCTCGGATAATGTCAGGAGCCATCGAAAACGCTGGGTTGACCTTGCGATGACTAACGCAGAGCAAAGCCTGGGGACTCACATGGCCAGTCGTAATAACCTGCAGCAGCGATTCCGGTCGTTGCAGGAAGCTTTGTCACTGGATGAAATGCCCGGCCGTCTGGAATGCTTTGATATCAGTCACACTTCAGGCGAAGCAACGGTCGCGTCTTGTGTCGTGTTTGACCAGAATGGGCCGCTGAAGTCCGATTACCGACGTTTCAATATTGATGGAATTACCCCTGGCGATGATTATGCGGCGATGTCGCAGGCGCTGAGTAGACGCTACACACGCATCAAGAAGGGCGAAGGCTTACTGCCGGACATTCTATTTATAGATGGTGGTAAAGGGCAGCTAAGTGAAGCCGAAAAGATTTTCGAGGAACTCCAGATTGAAGGCGTGACGCTGGTAGGTATTGCAAAAGGCCCCACGAGAAAAGCCGGGCTGGAGTCTCTTATTTTGTCTGGGGGACCAGAGTTTAATCTGGCGCAGGATAATCCAGGGTTGCATCTTATTCAGCATATCCGGGACGAAAGCCACCGGTTTGCGATCACGGCCCATAGAAATCGCCGCGGTAAAAAACGAACTGAGTCAGTGCTCGAGGGAATTGACGGCGTTGGTCCCAAGCGGCGGAGGGCGTTGTTACGACATTTTGGTGGCACTGCCCAGGTCATGAGTGCCAGTCTAGAGGAACTCGCTAAAGTTGAAGGAATTAGCCGAATACTCGCAGAACATATTTATGCGACGCTCCACAACCAGTAAACTAAGGCCACTGCATAAAGATACCAACCGTGAATCGAATCAATATACCCAATCTGATTACCGGACTGCGAATTCTATTGATTCCTGTTTTGGTTGTTGTGTTCTACACGGCACCGCTCGACTGGCGCTACCTTGCGTCGGCGATCGTGTTTACTGTGGCTGCAATTACTGACTGGCTGGATGGATACCTGGCACGGAAGATGGGCCAGATGACGCCTTTTGGTGCATTTCTAGATCCGGTGGCTGACAAACTTATCGTCGCTACGTCGCTGGTATTGCTGGTGGAAGTCCACGCCAGTGCGATACTCGCCGTACCTGCCCTGGTCATCGTTGGTCGAGAGATAGTGGTTTCTGCTCTGCGGGAATGGATGGCTTACTATAGCGAGCGTCGAAGTGTGGCGGTTTCGTTTCTTGGGAAGATCAAAACCGTGTTCCAAATGATTGCCATTATTGTCTTGCTGGGTGCTGGCCCCGAACAAAGTCTGCCGGTTATTGCAGGCTATGTACTGTTGTATATCTCTGCAGCACTGACCCTATGGTCGATGTTTCAATACCTGAAAATCGCCTGGCCCGACCTTTCTTCAGGCATGAAAAACGAGTAGGCGTTTCCTGGTGTAGGCAAGATCTGCTGCTTAAGGCATCAGGATAGAATCCTCTGGTCCGATGTAGTTACCCTGTCGACATCTTGTTATTTGGAAAACGACTAACGAGTTACTGTCAGTTTGGCAGATGACTCACTGGATGTTGACAGCGGGCTATTAACATTGATTGATCGTGTGTTGACGATGGGACAGATAATGCTTGTCTCAAAGGGCAGTTGATCAGACAGACCAGTGCAGTTGAACTGACCTTTGAAAATATTATTAAGGATTAGAGCTGTGGCCAAGAAAAAGTTTTATGTCGTGTGGGTCGGCAAGCAAACAGGTGTGTTCACCGACTGGGCAGTGGTGCAACCTCTTGTCGCCGGGCACCCGGGCGCTAAGCACAAAAGCTTTCTATCAATGGAAGAGGCGAAAAAAGCGCTCGACTCCGGGGCGCCGGCAGCTGAGGCTGCCTCAGCGAAGGCTGCCTCAGCGAAGGCTGCCTCAGGGAAGCTCAGGACCACAAAAAAAGCACAAGGATTTGTTTTTGATAAGGCTTATGACATTCACATTTTCTCGGATGGCGCGTGTGATCCAAACCCGGGTGAGGCCGCGCTC
>JABIVN010000043.1 GCA_018667205.1 Gammaproteobacteria bacterium
ATATAAGGTGGCAGCGGCATGTGACCAAACTGGGTCGCAATTTCGCCCACCCCCGGTTCAGGAAAGCGAACTCGATAAAAAGCACCCTCCTTACCCATCACCGTGACGCTGGCGCCACCCTCCAGGCGTATCGTTGAGCCAGCTTTGGGAGATTTACTGACCCTGATCTGCGCCATGGCCTCTGTCTTCGAAACGATCCGCTCAAGCAACAACTCTACCTTGCCACCCGTTGCTTTTTCGCCGAAGAATCGCGCCGGAATCACCCGCGTGTTGTTAAACACCATCAGATCGTCGGGGTCCAGCAGCCCAGGCAAGTCGGTAAATTGCCGGTGCATAATTTTTCCGGTCACGGCATCCAGGTGCAACAGTCGACTACCAGAGCGCTGCGCCGCCGGATGTTTTGCAATTAGGTGCTCGGGTAGGTCAAAGGAAAAATCACTAACTTTCATTACGGAAACTGACGCCTGGAATTAGCCGGAGCCAAATCACAATGGTGGAAAAAAAAGACTCTCTAATGGTCCAGCTCAAACCTTAAAACGGCTTAACAAGAACATCCGGATGACAGGAACACTTTATCGGTCCAGCCGCCCCTAACACCTGCAAACCGTTACGTTCTTCCATAGACATCGGTTTACGACCAGGGACTGCCTTGTACTGGCGCCTGTATTGTAACAAGGGGCGTATACAACCACCATCACCTCAGGCACCCCCTCTAAGAAAAGACCCTTTTAGAAAAGACCCAGGCCTACGTAAAAGGGCCTTTCAGCCGAGTTCCAACCCCTGCATGCCACCCTCTTCCCGCCAGGACTTCATCCGCTTGAAGAACGGATTTGGTCCTTTCCCGTAGCTGGCATTTTGGATACTCCTGGGATTAGGTTTACCTTCATTATTGTAATACCCCGGCGTGCAGGCGGCCTGGTAGCTTTCACTCAAGCGCGCCAGGGAAATGATCTCTTGAACCCAGGCTTCCTCGGCTTCTTCGCTGGGTTCAATCGTTGAAATATTACCCGACAGGCACTGATTGACGATGTAACCAATATGCTGCGCGGACTCGTCCATTGCATGGGGAAAGTTTGTTGTGAACGCAGCCTGGGCGTTGCTGATAATGAACAGGTTGGGAAACCCACGAGTGTGCAAACCATGCAGAGACTTCATTCCATCAGCCCATTTGTTACTAAGTTTCAAGCCGCCTTTGCCAATCACGTCGTAACCACTGCGACGAGTGTAGTCGGTGCCCACTTCAAATCCTGTCGCAAAAATGATGCAATCAAGTTCAACTAGCTTGCCATTGGCAACAATACCGCGCTCGCTAATCTCATCGATACCCTTGCCATCAGTATCAATCAGATGAACGTTGTCTCGATTGAAGGTAGGCAAATAGTCATCATGGAAACAGGGGCGCTTACAAAACTGCCGGTAGTATGGTTTCAGTGATTCAGCCACGTCAGGGTCATTCACGATCTCTTGTGCCCTTGCACGCACCTGCTCCATCTTTTGGAAATCGGCCAGTTCGATCATTTCTGCTATCTCGGATCGTTGCAAACCCTTGCCTCGATAATTAGCCATCGAAATCAGGTTGCGAATGATTTCTGTCCAGCCATCCTGGATAAGGTCTTCTTCAACGATACCGCCCGACGTCAGCGTATTGAAATTCTCCATCCGCTCTTTTTGCCAACCGGGTTTTAGTTCGGCCGCCCACTCAGGGTCGGTGGGTCGATTGTCACGTACATCAATTGACGAGGGGGTACGCTGAAAGACAAACAGCTCTTTTGCACCAACGCCAAGGTGCGGCACACATTGCACTGCCGTTGCCCCGGTTCCAATCACGCCCACGCGCTTGTCTGCGAGCTTATCCAAGCCGCCATCAGGGCCACCACCGGTGTAACCGTAATCCCAACGGCTCGTGTGAAAGGTATGCCCTTTGAAGTCACTGATGCCTTTTATTCCAGGTAACTTTGGCCGATTAAGCGGCCCGTTGGACATCGCGACAAAACGGGCACGCATCGTATCGTTTCGATTCGTTCGCACGATCCAGTTAGCTGCCTGCTCGTCCCACTCAAGGCCAGTCACCTCGGTCTGGAAACAAGCCTCTTTATAAAGGTCATACTTTTTGCCGATGTTATGGCTATGTTCCAGAATCTCGGGCGCGTGGGTGTATTTTTCCTTTGGGACAAACCCAAGCTCTTCGCATAAGGGCAAATAGATGTAAGACTCCACATCGCAGGCTGCGCCCGGGTAGCGGTTCCAGTACCAGGTGCCGCCAAAGTCACCGCCCTTCTCAATGATTCGAACTCGGTCAAGGCCCGACTCCTTTAACCTGGCACCGGTAATCAATCCGCCGAAGCCACCGCCAATAACGATGACATCCATCTCATCGGTCAGCGGTTCTCGCTCAATTTTTTCGCCGATGTACGGATCATCCACGTAATGTGTAAAGTCGCCTGTCATCTCCTGGTATTGTTCGCTACCATCGACTCGCAGGCGCTTATCGCGTTCAACACGATACTTTTCCCGCAGTTCCTCCGGGTCAAAACCGAGATCTATTTTCTGTACTGACATTGGCCATTGTTCCTGAATTAATTCGATGGGCAGCTAAAACGTTATCAAAGATAACCCATTAATTGATTGTAAATATAGTGGGCAAACACTCAATTCACTCAATTCACTCAATTCACTCAATTCTCACAGCCAAACCGTCCTACCACTTCATGGCTAGACAATCCGCCTGAAAAAACCTCGATTAGGTCGCCATCTGAAAACGCCTAAGCCCAGGATTCGTCAGCTTAATCGCCGGGGATTCGCCGCTTTATCCCACCGCATTTGAAGAGAACGGGAGCCTTTCAAATGGTAGGATGCCGCGCTTACAAAAGCAGAAGAGATCAGAATGAAAACGTGGCATTACGGACGAATTAGCGATGTAAAGCGGTCCGCCGGTTTACCGTTATCTTATTACCTTATTTTAATACTTTGTCTGGCCTCCAATACCGCCCTGGCTGAATGTCTAAACACGCCGATCAAAGCGGACCTCACATCCTTTTACAGCAACAGCTGGGGCATCGACCATCGCAACACCCGCTATCAGCCTGCCTCGTCTCTTACTGCAGAAAATGCCGCAACCCTGCAACTAAAATGGACCTACGGCCTGGCGCACGAAACACCGCGATCCTTTCCCCTGGTCACCAAAGACACCATATTTATCGGCGACAGTAATCATGGTCTTGTTGCCCTGGAACGAGAAACTGGCTGTGAACGCTGGGTATATGAACACGACGGCCTTATCACCAGCGCGATCATTCCAGGAAACATCCGTCGGGCAAAGGCAAAGGATCAGCCGATACTCGTCTTCGCGGACCGCTTCTCAGGGGTTTACGCGGTTGATGCCCAAACCGGCCAGTTAGTCTGGCACATCACACTGGAGGACCACCTTGTGCCGCTTTACTCGGGCACACCGCTGGTAACAAAGGATACCGTCTTCGTACCGATCTCATCAATGGAGGTAGGACTGTCAGTAAACCCTTTTTACGGTTGCTGCACGACCAGCGGTGGCATGGCCGCTTTTGACATCAATACCGGCGAAAAGAAATGGTACCTGCCGACCATCAAAGAAGAAGCGAAAGTCACAGGGAGCCACTTTGGTTTCGTTGAAAAATGGGGACCCAGTGGCGCACCCGTCTGGGGTGCTCCTTCTTATGACAGCACACGAAACTGGCTGTTCTTTGGCTCAGGTCAAAACTATAGCCATCCAACCACTGATACCAGCGATGCGATCTTTGCGGTCGATGCGACGTCCGGCGAGGTCCAATGGGTAAAACAGTTTACGGCTAACGATGCATTCAATGCCGCCTGCACCATTTCGTTGCGCCACCCGAACTGCGCAAAACCAACCGGCCCTGATGTCGATTTCGGTGCGCCAACATTGCTGGCCCGCACCCCTGACGGTAAAGACATCCTGCTTGCCGGACAAAAATCCGGCGACGTTCATGCAATGAACCCGGACACTGGCAAGCTTTACTGGAGCCAAAAACTTGGCCGGGGCGGCATCATTGGCGGTGTACACTGGGGACTTGCGGTTAACGAATCAACCGGCACCATCTTCGTGCCGATTAACGACAGATCAGCGATGGATTACCCATCACCCGGTACCCCTAGCCCCGGACTCTACGCGCTCGATATCGAGTCAGGAGAACTGCGGTGGCAGTTCTCACGAGATTCCCGCTGCGACGATGAAGAATGCATGTACGGACTATCCAGCGCGATTACCGCTGCCAATGATATCGTCGTCACCGCAAGCATGGATGGCTACCTTGAAGTAATGAACGCTGCTGACGGTAAATTATTGTGGTCTCATGACACTTGGAAAACCTATGACTCAGTTAATGGCGTCGCAGTTCAGGGCGGGTCTTTCGACACCCACGGCCCCATGATTGCAGATGACCAGGTCATGGTGACTTCGGGATATCGATACATCAGCAATCAGCGCGGCGGTAACGCATTTCTGGTTTTCCAGTTGGCGGCCCCTAATGAATGATTTTGCGCAGTCCAATCTGTTTCTTGCCAGCCGCTGGCGCCGACTTATGGCAACCGGGATCGATGCCACAATGGTTCCGGGGCTGACGGTTTTTCTCGTGATGATTCTTGATGTGATAGAACAGGCCGATGATTTCACTGACCTGTGGTGGACAGCGCATGTCCTGGCGATCGCCATAGGCAGCTACCTGATACTCAATGGCTACACGCTTTGGCAAAGCGGGCAAACCCTGGGTAAAAAAGCTCTTGGCATCGCGATCATCAAGCAGCAACCTCAACCAGACGGCTCATATACTTTTTTGCGCCCCCCTTTTTGGAAACTGATCGCCATCCGAGCGCTGTTTTTCCCATTGCTATTCGTTGGTATTCTGCCGTTCCTGATTTGGATACCGGCACTGGACCTAATTTCTATCTTTGGAAAACAGCGGCGTTGCGTGCATGATTATTTCTGCGGCACCATTGTTGTGAAGGTGAATGTTGTGAAAGTAAATGCCGTGGAAGTAAATGCCGTGAAAATCAATTAGAGGAAAGACCTTATGAAAATCCTGCTCAGCGCTGTCCTGATACTATCTTTTTTGGCTGAAGCGCTCGCCGCCGTTACACTCATTACCGGCCCTGAAGGCGTCACTGCCCCAGGCTTGGGCAACCAGTGGTCTATGCACTATGGGTTTGCAGCGCTAGCGATAGCCAGCATCTCGCTATGGACCTGGCCATATCGAACAAACATGCCGGTGGTTACCTTTGCGCTGGGTGTTCTGTTCACTTTTCATACCGGCTTATCAATATCTCTTAACCTTGCTGGTGATCAACAGGCAGGGATGATTGTTCACACCGTGCTCTCAGTGCTTTGTCTGGTACTTATCACGCAGCGCTCAAAGTGGTGTGTCGTCGATAATGAGGGCGCTAAAAATGCTTAGCCCGCAAAAGTCGGTCCTGCTCTTGGCATTGATCTGTTCACCCGTTGCCGCCAAAGAAATTGACTTTACCCGATACCTTGGCGACCACTCGTTCAATCAATCTAACAATGTCTCTAACAATGTCTCTAACAATGAAACTTCTTTCACCGGTACCGTCGGTAAAGGCCGGTTGATTGTCTCTGCCCTGCCAAACACAAACGTCACTATTAGCGTGAATGGCAAGACTATCGCAGTAATGGACAAGCTTGCCGAGGGACAGGCTGAATTTAACCTCGATCTTCTTGAAAGCAATACAATCAGGGTTGATGTCACCTCCCCGCCCCCAACGGCCATTAACATCCGAGTCAAACAACGCGCCAACATAGCGCTTAATGTCCAGGCACGAGTGCACTTCAACACCAACGTCAGCAATTTTGCTGAAGCCCGCGAGTTCTACGGAAAACTTGGATTTGTAACGGTCTCAGGCTTCCCCGACACCAATACCCAGGCGATGGCACGTGCCATTGGCGTAGCAACACCCACAGCCTATGACGGTTCAAAAGGAGATCACGCCGGCGGATATCTGCTACACGGTGAACTCATCGGCGCCGGCGGGTTTTGGGGCGGCGTCATAGACTTAATCGAGTTCACCATCCCAAGGAACCTTGAAGCACCTTACGCTCAGGTTAACCATCTGGGCATGGCCCGTGCTGCAATGCATACCACCAACATCACTGCAGACTACAAATATATGCAGTCAATCGGCGTTGAGTTTCTTTCAGCGCCAACTCAAAGAGCCGATGGGACACAGTTCGCGATCTTTAAAGACCTGGACGGCACTTTCTATGAATTGCTTGAAGTAGACGGCGATGACACCGAAACAGACACCACCCACATCACAAGCCTTGGCCATGTAAATATCAATGTCAGCGACCTTGAGCGTTCAAACGCCTGGTACCAAATGTTTGGCTACGAAGTGACAGAAACGCTGCCACCGACAGAGACAGCCGAGGTTGCCAAAGCGATGGGGTTTGAACAACCATTCATAATCAAGGGCAATCGCGTCACCCACGAAGTGGATGGATCAGTGCTGGAACTCGTCCAATGGCTAGCCCCTTTTGATCCAGAGCGCGCCTACCCCCCACCGGTGAACCACCTGGGCATCCACAGAACAGCCTATTCAACCACGGATATAGAAGGCGACGTTGCGGCACTGAAGGCGCAGGGTGTTGAGTTCCTTTCCCCAATCACACCGTGCTGCTCCGGTGATGATTCATCCAGCAGTATCATTGCTTTTTATGACCCGGATGGCACCGTCGTTGAACTGGTTCAGCAACCTTATATCTTCCACCTGCTCTTTAAAGTCATCACATGGTTCGGGAAGACATTCTAGCGAATAGCATTAACCAACTCGCCGGCGTTCCAATTCCTGAACAATCTCTACGTGTTTTTCTCTTGATAGGGCGTATTTGAAGAAGAGCAAAAGCGCCAGCAGGCTAAAGACGGAGGTTGCCGGCCCCTGGAATAGCCCAAGATTGAAAATCACATCCGGTTGCACCTGCCCCGGCACAGCGTTCTTGGGAAAAGCAATAAAATCCAGCGCAAGACCACCCATCACTGTGCCAAGGGCCACGGCGGCTTTCCCGGCAAACGCCCGTGCTGAATAAATGATACCTTCCTGTCGCTCACCGGTAACCAATTCCAGCTCATCCGTGATGTCAGCAAACATGGAGTTGATCGTGATGTAGATGACCGGCGCAGCAATCGCTGCACAGAAGCCTGCAAAAATTAACATCGGCACAATCGACCAATGACCGTTTTCAGGCAAAAGGCCGAATAGTCGCAGGACAATGAGGACGTTTACACTGATTATCGTCACGACACATCCGTTGATCAGACACCACTTTTTATCGAACTTTCGTGCCGCAAATGCCGCCAGCACAGAACCAAACGGCAGACCAATCAATACACCCAGCGGGATTAATCGTAGTTGGTTTGTCTCCAGGCCCCAAAAATAGATCCCCATAAAGGGTGTAAACGCGGCCTCAATTGA
>JABIVN010000401.1 GCA_018667205.1 Gammaproteobacteria bacterium
CTTCCTTGGGCATTGCAAAGAGGCTGTGCACTTGTCTTTGACGAGTATGATGCCGGGCGCCCCGATGTCATGTTTGTCATTCAGCGGGTACTGGAAGTGGAAGGTAAGCTCACGCTGCTTGATCAAAGCAAAGTAATATCGCCACATAAGTCTTTCCGAATGTTCGCGACGACAAACACCATTGGTCTGGGCGACCCCTCGGGGCTCTACCATGGCACGCAGCAAATCAACCAAGGTCAGATGGACCGGTGGAATATCGTCACGACCTTGAACTATCTGGATCGTGAAAAGGAAACCGATATCGTTGTTTCTAAGTTGCCGGATCTTGATCGCTGGACGGTCGCTAATATGGTGTCAGTCGCGAATCTTACGAGACAGGGCTTTATGAATGGCGACATTTCTATTGTCATGTCTCCTCGTACTGTCATCATGTGGGCAGAAAATGCCAAAATCTTCAATGATTATGGTTTCGCCTTCCGATTGACGTTTCTTAACAAGTGCGATGAAACTGAACGTGCAATCGTTGCTGAATATTACCAGCGATGTATGGGTGACGAGTTACCGGAATCCAGTGCCAACGTGGTACTCGCCTAAGGTTGTAATGTGATTACCGATGATTCAATGGAGGGGTTCAAGCAAGCCCTCACCTCCACGATGCGCGCCATCTCTGGTAACGAAGAGCTGCAGGTAAGTTTCGGCCGTGGTAAGCCATACCTGCAAGGTAATCGTGCGCGAATACCTGTGCCAGATGGCGGCATGACGACTGAGCAATTAGCCTCGCTGCGAGGAAATGCAGACAGGTTTGCTCTTCAAACGCGATTCCACGATGACGACACCCATCGTAAAAGCCGCCCCATTACCGGAATTTCACAAGAAATATACGACAGTGTCGAAGATGCTCGGATCGCCTGCATTGGTAGTTACTTGATGAAAGGTGTGGGCGACAATCTGCATGCGCAGTTACTGGAGCATTGCACGAATCAGGGGTTCCAGCAGGTAGAAAGCCAAAGCCAGGCACCATTGGGTGAAGCACTCGGCATGTTGATTCGCGAAAAAGTCACTGGAAGGAAGCCGCCCGTCGGTGGTGATGTGGTGCTTGATCTGTGGAGAGATCATCTTGAATATGTATTAAGTGACGATTTGTTGGATCTAGAGAGCTTGATGTTTGATCAAGAAGCTTTTACCCGACTTGCGAGGAAAATGATTTCAGACCTTGGTTTATCTGACGAATATGGTGAAGACCAGTCCGATGGTGAGTCCGAGGAACAGAACAACGAAGAAGAGGACACACAGCCCGAGTCCGGGGACGAGGCGGCCGAGCAGGACATGAGCGGCGATTCTGATCTGGCAGATGCGATCGAGGGTGAGGTCCCTGTAGACATGGACGCTATGGAAATGGCGGAAATGGAAGGCGATGAAGATGATGCTGGTTCTCCACCGGATATGGCCGGCGAACAGAACTGGCTTCGCCCCAAGGTGAATACCTACAAATCGTTTACCGATCAGTTTGATGAAACCGTGGTGGCCGGGGAGCTTTGTGATCCTGTTGAACTGGAGCGGTTGAGAGGTGTACTGGACAAGCACCTGCAGAACTCCCAGGTCATAATTGGGAAGCTGGCGAACCGTCTGCAACGTAAGTTAATGGCCCAGCAGAATCGAACATGGGAGTTCGATCTTGAAGAAGGCATGTTGGATACGTCGCGACTCACCAATGTTATTACTGACCCTTTTCATCCGTTGGCGTTCAAGCAAGAAAAAGACATGAAGTTCAGGGATACGGTGGTCTCTCTGTTAATTGATAGCTCTGGGTCCATGCGAGGCAGATCGATTACCATCGCAGCGATGTGCGCAGACATTCTGGGGCGCACCCTGGAACGTTGTTCGGTGAAAGTAGAAATTCTGGGGTTTACGACGCGCGCATGGCGTGGTGGCCAGTCCCGTGAGCTTTGGTTACAGCAAGGCAAGACGGCACAGCCAGGACGTTTAAACGATTTGCGGCACATTATTTATAAGGGCGCGGATATGCCCTGGCGTCGGGCACGCACTAATCTTGGCCTAATGATGAGAGAAGAACTGCTTAAGGAGAACATCGACGGCGAGGCGCTGCTGTGGGCCCATAATCGAATAGTAGGACGACCGGAAGATCGGAAGATCTTGATGGTGATCTCCGATGGATTGCCGGTCGACAATTCTACCTTGCTGGTTAACCCAAGTAATTATCTTGAGCAGCATTTGAAATATGCCATTGACCAGATTGAAAACCAGTCAGCGGTTGAACTCGTGGCAATTGGAATCGGGCACGATGTCACTCACCATTACCATCGAGCGGTGACCATCACTGACGCGGAGCAACTTGGTGATGCGATGACGGAACAGCTTGTTGATCTGTTTGACGAAGAGTCCAACAAGAAGAACCGGCCGGTGACATCGAATGTCACCTAAGGATAATCGTCTGCCTTTGCTGACGCTGCTTGAAAATTACCTAAAGGCCTGCCCCGCCGAATCTGAGATGACTTCTCGCTACATCGCTTTTGTGGGCGAAAATAAGGATTGTTTTGAAAGATCCTTGTCCATCGGACATGTCACCGGGTCTGCTTTTATTATCGACAATGCTTGCAAGCAGGCTTTGCTGACGCATCACAAAAAGCTGGATCGCTGGCTCCAGCCTGGCGGTCACGCTGATGGGGATCCCGATGTGGCAGCGGTTAGCCTAAAGGAAGCCGAAGAAGAATCTGGCCTTGAAGCCATTAGTTTTTATATGCCTGAATTACTGGATGTTGATATTCATAGAATTCCTGCCCGAAAAGAAGAGCCAGAGCATTTTCATTACGATTGCCGCTTCCTGCTTCGCTCCAGTGGTTCGGACGATTTTATGATCAGCGATGAGTCTAACGATCTTGCTTGGGTGCCGTTTGGTGACATTGTTCAGTACACCAATGAGGAATCTATTCTTCGTATGCTGAAGAAAACGCTTAGAATTCTCTCCTGCTGAGTAAGCGGTATGGCACTCGTGCTTTTGTAAGGGTTCTTGTAAGTGCTCTGATAGGCGCAGTGACGTTAACCCAACTGCGGATTTATTCAAACAGATGGCATGCCACCTGACGAGCGCCAGAAAGCGTTATAAGTTCAGGCGTCTCAACCCGGCATCGATCTATCACTTTGGGGCATCGATCGGCGAAACGACAACCTGCTTGTACGTTCACCGGAGAAGTGATTTCGCCAATAATGGGTTTAAACGCACGCCGACGTTCAAGATTGGGGTCCGGTTCAGGGTTCGATTCTACAAGAAATTGTGTGTACGGGTGTTGTGGATCAAAGAATACGTCGTTAGAGGGGCCTACTTCAGCCAGTGACCCCAAGTACATGACCGCCATTCTATCCGAAACATAGCGAACCATTGATAGATCATGAGCGATGAAAAGAAGTGTCAGTCCCATGGACTGCTTAAGTTCGTCGAGCAGGTTGATCACCTGGGCCTGCACCGACACGTCCAGCGCGGAAATAGGCTCGTCACAAACCACAAAACGCGGTTCTATGATCATTGCCCGTGCGATCCCAATCCGTTGTCGTTGACCGCCCGAAAACTCATGTGGATATCTCGACATATGATCAGCACTTAAACCCACTCTCTCCAACCAAAAGGCAACCTTGTCCCGAATCTCTGAGTTTGATTGCTGGCCCTGGATGCCAGGACCTTCGCCGACGATATCTAGCACTGTCATCCGTGGATTCAGAGAAGAATAGGGGTCCTGGAAGATCATTTGCATTTGCTTCGAATAATGCAAGTGGTCCTTAGTTGAAAAGCGCTTTGGTAATCGTTCGCCATCGTAGTACGCCTCTCCCGATGTCTTCGGGTGCAGGCCGATTAGCGCCTTGCCGAACGTAGATTTACCCGAACCGCTTTCGCCAACTAGTCCCAAAATCTCATTTTCATCGATCGTTAACGAGATTCCGTCAACTGCGTGCAGTGTCTGGCCTCTACCGATGGTGAAATGCTTTTTAAGCTTCTCTGTCCTAACCAGCATCTTGATCCTCCAGTTGGTGGAGTTCTTCAATGTTGGGCGCTTTAGCGTGGTGCAGCCAGCATCTGGCTTCATGCGATTCACTGATTTTGGTCGTAGGCGGTAAGTGTTCTGCGCAGACTGCCATGGCATAAGGACACCGGGCGCAGTATCCACAACCAACCGGTGGCTTGAACAGGTCTGGTGGGCTACCCAGGATCGGTGATAACGACTTATCGCGATCATGGGTATTCGAAGGCATCGCTTGTTTCAAGCCGAGTGTGTAAGGGTGGCTTGATCGATAGAAAATGTCATCGACTGTGCCTGACTCTATGATCTGACCCGCGTACATGACGGCAACACGATCAGCCATACGTGCCACAACTGCCAGGTCGTGGGTGATCAAGATGATCGACATATTCTCTGTTCGTTGTAATTCCAGCATGAGTTCCAGGATCTGCGCCTGGATGGTGACGTCGAGTGCCGTTGTCGGTTCATCGGCGATCAGGATTGCCGGATTGCATGCCAGACTTTGCGCGATCATAGCGCGCTGAAGCATTCCTCCGGAAAATTCAAACGGATACTGTTTTGCCCGTTTTGAGGCCTCGGGTATGTGGGTTCGTTCCAGAAGCTCAACGGCTATTTTGAATGCTTCCTGGTCTGTTTTACCCCTATGTACTTTCAATGTTTCCGCGATCTGGTCGCCGATCGTCATGGTTGGGTTCAGGGAAGACATAGGATCCTGAAAAATCATCCCGATTTCTACACCGCGAAATTTATTAGCCTCTGCGGCCGGCAGGTTCAGGATGCTTTTACCATTTAATGTGGCAGTACCGTTGGTAATCCTTCCGGGAGGCATTGGTATCAATCCCATCAGGGATTGAACGGTGACGGATTTTCCGCACCCGGATTCCCCCACTATCGCGAGGGTTTCACCACGGGTGACATCGAAGCTCACGCCTCTGACCGCTTTAACTGTTCCGCCATAGGTCGCGAATTCTACTGCTAGATCCTTGACTGCAAGTATCGTATCCATCGTCAGTCTCGAGACCTCATTTTTGAATCTAGTGCTTCAGTCAACCCGTCACCCAGCAGGTTGAAGGCAAGTACCGTAATGCTGATAAGTACCGCAGGGAAAATGAGTTCATGTGGATGGCTTAACATGGTTTTTACGCCCTCATTGCACATGGAGCCCCATGAAGGCGTGGGTGGCGCAACGCCCATACCAATGAAAGATAGAAATGCTTCTGTAAAAATAGCCGCAGGAACCGCGAAAGTCAGCGTCACTAGAATCACGCCCATCGTGTTGGGGATGATGTGACGCAAGACTAGGTAGTGGTCTTTAGCGCCCAGTAGTTTTGCCGCTTCGATGTAGCCTTCTTCCCTGATCTGAAGTACTTGTCCCCGAACCAGGCGTGCCGTCGATGGCCAACTAAGCAGCACGAGGGCTAACAGCATGGGCATAATGCCGCTTTCCCCAGGCCCGATGCCAAAGGCAATTTTGAACAGAATCATAAATAGTAGGAAGGGAAGCGCTACCACAAATTCTGCGAACCGCATGAGGAGACCATCAACTCGACCACCGAAATAACCGGCGAAACCGCCGTAGATGATGCCCACAAGTACAAACAAAAACGGGGCCACGATTCCAATGAAGAGCGAGACTCTTGCGCCTTCCATCAAGCGAGCCAGCATGTCCCGGCCAAGGTAGTCAGTACCCAGGGGGTGAAACTCGATGGTAAGACTGTCTCCGATATTGACGTCGTAAGGGTCTGTGATTAGTCCGCGTTCTACCGCCTCGTCCGGAGTAAGGGCAAGTGCTGGTGTCAGAGTTATTTGGCTGTAAACCTCATATTCGTCATAGCCATCGGTTGGAACAAGTGAGTAGTAATACTCTCTTGGTTCCAGGGACAGCCGGTCTTCATAGCTGAGTTCGTCGCCGTAGGTTGAGCCCAGCGGTAATCCCAGGTCGTTAAAGTCCCTGGGCGCGCGGTTGTTTCTATACACGTTGTAACCATCGGCGCCGGGTACCGGGTCCCAGCTCAGCCTGACGCTTTGGGTCGTCGGCGTATCGGCTGTGCTAAAGCCCGTTGGCGCTGGTAGCGTGGAGGCGGTCTGATCCGGGCTTGTATAGTGATCAAGCTGAATACCATTCCAACTCTGGTAGGGCGCGATGACGATGGCGGATTTAGCCCAGGCTGGCGCCTGTGAAACCTGGTTAAGGTTCTGCAGCGCCGGGTTAACCGCCCATAGGAGTGGGCCGATTAGTGTAAAGACACCGAGCAGGATAATAATGCCGAGAGAAATAATTGCCCGCGTATTCTTTTTCAAACGAACCCACGCATCCTGCCAGTAAGACAGCGAGGGCCGCGTGATCTGTTCGGTTTTTTCCTGCCGCGCGAGGGGCTCAAAGTCTATTGCTGTTGGTTGAAACAAACTCACGACAGTCGGACCCTGGGGTCGATGAACCCGTAAAGAATATCAACGATAATCACCATCAGCACCAGGAAAGCACCATAAAATACTGTGGTTCCCATGATGACTGTGTAATCAAGTTGTTGTACAGCCTGAACAAAGTATCGCCCAAGCCCGGGTATCGCGAACACCAACTCGACGACAAAACCGCCGGTTGTGATTGCCGCTATCTGTGGTCCTAGTACGGTGATGACCGGAAGAATAGCGTTGCGTAGCTGATGCTTGAAAAATATCCTGGTTGGAGACAGACCCTTGGCGCGGGCTGTTTTTATGTAGTCCTCGTTCACGACCTCAAGCATGGAAGACCGCATTAGCCTTGTCAGCAGTGCCATTGTACCTAGGCCCAAAACCAGAGAAGGCATCAGCATGTGCCA
>JABIVN010000402.1 GCA_018667205.1 Gammaproteobacteria bacterium
CGGCACAAGGGCATTATGATGCTCAACCTTCGAGTTGAGGGCACATCAGGTCATTCTTCTGACCCCGCGCTGGGCAACAACGCTATTGAAGGCCTGCATCGTGCGGTTACCGAGTTAATGAGCTATCGGGATGAACTCGAAAAAAACCATCGAGATCCACGGTTCTCTGTTTCAGTTCCAACCATGAACTTCGGTTGCATTCACGGTGGCGATAACCCTAATCGTATTTGCGACCATGCAGAACTCGCTTTTGACCTGAGAAACCTGCCCTCCATGGACATGACAGATTTTTCAGGAGCACTTGAAAACCGCGTTTCACGAGTCCTTAGCGATCGTGGATTTACCTGCCGGCTTGAGCCCCTTTTCTCGCCGGTTCCAGCCTTCGACAACAGTGATTCTGAGCTTGCAAAACAAGTGTCAGCCATCACTGGCTGCGAACCTGGATCAGTAGCATTCGGTACCGAGGCGCCCTTTTTAATGGACCTTGAGCTAGATACGGTCGTCATTGGACCCGGATCCATTAATCAAGCACACCAGCCGAATGAGTATTTGCCCCTGGCACAAATTGACCCTGCCATTGACCTCCTAAGACACCTGATTGGTGTGCACTGCACCTAACGCCCAACACCTTTCCCCGGGATGACACTTTTACACCTATGATTAGCTGCTATAATTCGCGTTGATTTTGGCAACTGCACACACAAAATGGCGTTAAACACAGACCACATCAAATGGTTCAGGGATTCATCACCCTACATTGATGCGCACAGAGATAAAACCTTCGTGGTCTGTATCGCCAGCGACGCGTTGCAGTCTGAGAACTTCCCCAATGTTATTTCTGACATTGCCCTGCTTAACTCCCTGGGTGCAAATGTCGTGGTCGTGTTCGGCGGTGACCACCAGGTTAAAACCAAGCTTGAAGCAACCGGATCAAACTGGCTCCAGGATGGTGAGCAAAGAATCACCACTGCCACGCAAATAGAGACGGTCACCTCGGTACTGGGTCACCTGTATTCGGACTTATCAGCCAGGTTTTCAGCCAGCACGCCAGAGTCTCCAGCGAAACGCCGGGCAATCACTACTAGCACAGGAAACTTTATCAGGGCGCAACCCGTCGGAATCAAAAATGGTGTTGACCATCAATTGTCAGGTTTAGTTAGAAGTATTAACCAGGTCGCTATCAGGCACCAGCTTTCCAGTGGATCAATCGTTCTGATACCTTCCATGGGGTATTCGCCTTCGGGAGAAACCTTTCACTTGGATGTGGATGTCGTCGCGCGTGAAGTCGCCTGCGCGCTGTCCGCTGACAAACTTATTTTTATGACAGAACAAACCGGCCTGAAAGATATCACTGGGAAACTGATTAGCGAGATCGATTTAAGCGACACGAGAACAGGGGATGTTTCGCTAGAACCACTAACTGAAAAACTTCTCAACCATTGCGATCAAGCCTGCCGACAAGGTGTCGCCAGATGCCACATCATCAGTTTCGCAACCGATGGCGCCTTGCTGGAAGAGCTGTTTACCCGAGACGGCTGTGGAACCCAAGTTATCGGTAACAGCTACGAACAAATCCGAACAGCTTCAATAGAAGACGTACCCGGTATTTTGAAGCTAATCGCCCCACTCGAAGAATCGGGAGCCCTGGTCAAAAGATCCAGGGAATTACTGGAATCAGAGATTCAACAATTTGTTGTGATTGAACGAGACGGGTTACTTATCAGTTGCGCCGCGCTCTACCACTACAACAAATCTGGCGAACTGGCTTGTCTTGTCACCCATCCCGATTACAGGAACAGCGACCGGGGAGACAGATTACTTGACGCCATCGAAAAGGCAGCCGGTGCCATCCGACTCGTCGAACTGTTTGTATTAACCACCCAGAGCGCGCACTGGTTCACAGAAAGAGGATTCACCGAATCTAGCAGAGAGGCGCTGCCAGCCGGGAAAAAAGAGTTCTATAACGACCAGAGAGGTTCCACTGTGCTCAGAAAGGCGCTGCGCGATTAACGTATTCGGTAGCCTTGAACGAACTCAACCAGCGCCTTGACGTTCTCGACAGGGGTCTCTGGCAGAATGCCATGACCAAGGTTAAATATGTGACCGGGCCGCCCACCCACTTCTTCAAGAATTAACCCCGCCGCTTGTCTGACAGAATCAACACTGCCAAACAGGGCAATCGGATCCATGTTTCCCTGAACAGCCTGACACTTCAGCAAATCCCAACTTTCTGTCAGCGGCGCCCGCCAATCGAGCGCCATCACATCCCCCCCGGCTTGCGTCATCAATGGCAAAAGAGATGGATTCCCGGTGCCGAAATGAATAATCGGCACCTTCCCTGAAATACCATCGATCAACTTTTTACTATGCGCGAAGACATGGTTTCGGTAATCACTAACCGATAGGCAACCCACCCAACTGTCAAATATTTGAATCGCCTGAACGCCTTCGTCTATCTGGTAATTGAGATAATCAATCGCACTCGCGGTCATCTTCTCCATGATCGCGTGAAATGCACCAGGGTCAGTCGCCATCATGCGTTTTACGTTAATGTAGTTTTTCGATCCCTGTCCTTCGATCGCATAGGAGGCCAATGTAAACGGCGCGCCCCCAAAACCAATCAGCGGGATATTGGCTGGTAGCTCCTTTCTAATCAACGAGATGGCTTCGCCTATGTAAGGCATAGATTCTGATGAGGGAACAACCTGCAAACGATCGATATCTTCATTTGAACGCACCGGGTTGGCGATGTTTGGGCCAACTCCCACCAGGTAGTCCAGGTTCAGCCCCATAGGCTCCAGAATCGGTAAAAGGTCGGCAAACAGGATCGCCGCATCAACACCAAGTATTCGCTGTGCGTCACAGGTTACCTGAGCGGAAAGGTGCGGTGTTTTGAAAAAGTCCAGGCTTGGGGTAGTACCCTTAACCTTGTGGTACTCCTTCATGTAACGACCAGCCTGTCGATTCAGCCATATCGGCGTATAGTCAGTGGATTCACCACGACAAGCTTTCAGAAAAACACTTTGTTCCAACTGAACAGACACGATTAACTTACCAGAAAAACGGAGCACGTATTGTAGCCGGCTTCATTCAACTCAACAATCGAACTTCCCCGGAATCATCTGTATTCTTGGATAAACCACCAACATTAAAGATAGAAATCGCGGCAGAAAATCCGTCAACCGCCTCGCGGGACTATGCATGCTACTAAACTTCGCAGGTTCTCTCGTTGCCAAAAAACAAGTATTCCAGCGCAGCCAAGTCTACGTATCAATACCGATTACCACTCAGTCTTGAAACTCAGTCTTAACACTAACCCTTTCGACTACGACTACGACTACGACTACGACCCCAATAAACGCGACCCCAATAAACGCGACCCAATAAACGCCGAACTATCCGACCTGTAACTCAATCGAGACATCCGGATCAACTTCCACTTCGTAGTCCATTCCCGCTACTTCAAAACCATGCATTTCGAGATAGGCCTGTTTGTAGCCGTCAAAGTCGGTGATGTCATCCAGCGTTTCGGCGCTGACAAGCGGCCAGCTATCGGCTACAAATTGCTGGATATCATCCCTCAACTCCAGCTCGTCCATTCGGATTCGGCCACCTTCATCTGTCCTGTGCTCTCCACTTCCATACAGCTGGGTGGTAAAGAAACGTGTTGTCTGTTCGATACAACCCTCATGCGTCCCTGCTTTCTTCATCGCCCTGAACAACAGCGAAAGGTAAATTGACATCCCGGGAATAGCCGACGCAGCCTGGGTCACCAGGCCCTTCATCACAACAACGTAAGCTTTACCGCCAACTGACGCCATGGGGTCAACCAACGCAGATTGGGCCCTATCAAGGTCTTCTTTCGCCTTGCCAATCGTTCCGTGATGGTAGATCGGCCAGGTCACCTCACTGCCAAGGTAGGTGTAATTAGTGGTAATACACCCCGGCGCTAGCAAACCTCTTGCCAACAACGCCTGAACCCAAAGCTCCCAGTCTTCGCCACCCATTACCCGAATAGTATCCGATACCTCTTCCTCATTTGCCGGCTCAAGGGATAGAGATTTGAGCTCTCGGGAGTTGAGATCGATGGTCGAACCTTCAAACGGCTCGCCAATTGGCTTCAATGCTGATCTGACAACGGATCCATCTGGAAGCTGCCTGGCCGGAGCTGCCAGCGAATAAACAATAAGATCAATCTGCCCCAGGTCCTTTTCTATCAGGTCACAGGTGGCGTCTTTGATCGCCTGAGAGAAGGCATCACCATTAATATTGGCGGTATACAGCCCTTTGGCCTTGGCTTTCTCCGTGAATGCGGCGGTTTTGTACCACCCAGGAGAGGCCGTACGATTCCCCGAAGCCGGGCGCTCAAAAAAAACACCCACGGTTGACGACCCGAAGCCAAAAGCCGTGGAGATTCTGGACGCCAACCCGTAACCGCCAGAGGCGCCAATAATCAGCACACGCTTTGGACCATCAGACCTGACACCCTCGGATTCCGCATGATTGATCTGGTTTTCCACATCCTGAGCACAACCTGCCGGATGAGCCGTGGTACAAAGAAATCCCCTGATTCGAGGTTTGATTATCATAGTGACTCGCCTATTAATTCTTTTGATCGTTTCTTAAATAGCTGTACGCAACGAATCCCAATCCGAGAAAAATCATGGGTAGTGAAAGCAGCTGTCCTGTGGTTACCCAGTCAAACACCACAAACCCGATATGGCCATCGGGTTCCCGGAAAAATTCAGAGCATATTCTGACACTACCGTAGCCAAACAGGAACATAC
>JABIVN010000403.1 GCA_018667205.1 Gammaproteobacteria bacterium
CCTGCCATGCTCTGGATTCTGTTTGCATTTGTTAACCTGGGACTCGGGGTTCGCGGCCCACCGGGCTTCTACCAGGCGATTATCGCGTCCGGCGACAACGACGCCAGAGGCGCTGCACTGGTGATGCTACTAGTATTTGCCACGACGTCTATCGGTACTGCGTTACTGGCGCCCTTCATCACGCTAGGACTGCTGCCATTAGCAGCCACCGCGGCGGCGGTTAGTACTAGCGCTCTTGTTGCGCTGTACTTCCTGCCACCCATGGTTGCGACGACGGATCTCTAGGAGCTTGATTTTCTCGACCCCTTGATTTTCCCGACCCCTCGATTTTCCCGACCCCTCGATAAACTCGTTTGAACAGCCGCAACAAAACGCCGATAAAAAACCCTGAGTATCAGCTCCGAAATTCTACGCCGTCGAAACTTCCTGTATTACGCCACTCATCAATATAGCTAAAGAAGGCAACTGCACCTGCAGGATAACCAACAAACGACTTTCTTGCTGGACCAGCGTCAGCGCCCTCATTGTTATAGTATCCTGGCGTGCAATCCTGCGATCCAATCATCAAACCGGGACCGGTCATTAACAACTCTACCCACTGCTCTTCCGCTTGCTGGGTTGCCTCAATTTGCTGGAAGTTATTGCTGGCCGCATGAGCCACCATGGTCGCGATCGTTTTCCCGGCATCCGTCAAATTGTGCGGGTAGTTTGAAATAAGATTTGCGCCCTGAGTCGCCTGAACGATAAAGGCGTTAGGAAATCCGTGAATCTGCAAACCGTGCAGCGTTCTCATGCCGTCCTTCCAATGCTCAGATAACGTTTCGCCGTTACGACCCGTCAGGTCAAACCCCGAACGTCTTTCAAACGGCGTTCCGACCTCAAAACCCGAGGCGTAAATAATGCAGTCAACCTCGTATTCAACACCTGCGACAACAACACCCTTTTCCGTGATCCGCTCAACTCCTTTGCCATCCGTGTCCACGAGAAAGGTGCCAGGCTCATTGTAGGAACCCAGATACTCATCATGAAAACATGGCCGTTTGCATAACTGGCGATACCAGGCTTTTAACTCATCCGCTGTCTTTTCCTGCGCTACTATGGTGCCAATTCGGGCCCGAATCTCACTCATCTTTTCAAAGTCTGCGTCTTCGTATGCCTGCCACATTTTTTCAGGAACCCGATCCTCCGGCGCCAGTTCCATTATTTTTTCCCTGACTCGCCTGGAAAGCTCTGTCCATCCATCATTGACCAGGTCTTCTTCGGCCCCTCCGCCTGTCTGGTTAGCCGTGAAATTATCGAGCCACCGCTGCTGCCACCCTTCGGTTGCAATCTCCTTGAACCACTCCGGGTCTGTCGGTTGATTATCACGAACATCTACAGAGGATGGCGTTCGCTGACAAACATAGAGCGCCTTACATGCCTTAGCCAAATGAGGAACACACTGTACTGACGTCGCACCTGTTCCAATGATGGCAACCCGCTTATCTGCCAACTCATCCATTGAGGCGCCATTGGAATCACCTCCTGTGTAGTCGTAATCCCACCGGCTAGTGTGAAACGAGTGTCCTTCAAAAGATTCAATGCCAGCTAACCCTGGAAGTTTGGGGACATGTAAGGGGCCTGTCCCCATGCCAATGTACTGGCTGGTAAACTCATCACCCCTGTTGGTTTTCACCAACCAGCATGACTTGTCTTCCTGCCACTCTACTTGACTGACCTGAGTGTGAAACAAGGCGTTATCGTAGAGCTTGTATTGCTTCCCTATCCTTTGGCATTGCTCAAGAATTTCAGGCGCATGGGCGTACTTCTCAGTTGGCATGTGACCTGTTTCTTCAAGCAGAGGCATATAAACAAAAGAAGCAGTATCGCATTGCGCACCGGGATAACGGTTCCAATACCAGGTACCGCCAAAGTCACCACCTTTTTCGAGAATTCGAACATCAGTAATGCCAGCCTCAACTAACCGCGCACCCGTTACCAGTCCAGAGAACCCGCCGCCAACAAAGGTAAAAGTAACATGGTCCGTCACCGAATCACGAGACGTCCTTGGTATATAGGGATCCTCAAGGTAGTGCGCCAGCTGATCTTTGATCTCGATATACTGCTCGTTGCCTTCTGACCGCAGCCGCTTGTCGCGTTCTTCCTTATATTTCCGTTTTAGCGCTTCCTTGTTTATTTGCGCTGCGCTGTTGTCCAGGGCTTCAGACATCTCTCGTAATCTCCTTGAATTTCATTTCTGGACGTCTTAGTTTTCAGCCCTGCCATCCCTAAAATATTTAAATACTTTCCCGGTTACGAAATATTTTTCCTGACCGCTGGAAGTACATGATTAGAAATGTACTCAATCCGTCGACTGCCATGCTCTACAGACTCACCCGGAAACTGCGCCCAAAAGTGGATATCCTTTATGCCCGGGTGTGACAGCAGAAGCGTCGTCAATGAATCAACTGCTCCCGCACCGTCCATAAGCTCATAAAGCCCGCCGGCAATGGCGCTTTCCGAGCTCTCGAATAACGGCGTTTCAGCTGGCGGCCCAAAAGCCCCCCACCGGATGTACTCGTTTGTCTGGTAGAGAACATTGCCGCCTACTTCAGCAGCCTCTTTTTCAGGATCATCTGCAATGATTCCCCAATGTCCCGCATAGATAGCCGCATCCCGGCCGGCCCTTTTGGCAGAGATAGTGTATTCGTCAAGCCCTATACCCCCCGTTGAAAGAAATCCATCGCCCAGGCGTGCGGCTCTGTCAATCGCGGGTTCCGCCATGCCTCCCATGAGTAATTTTGGTATCGATTCAGGGGTCGGACTAACTTGGATACCCTCTATGTTATATCGCTTTCCCTGATGCGAAATCGGCTCTCCCGACCATGCCTGTCGAATAATAGACACACCCTCTTCCATCAGACTGGGTCTATGGCTAATCTTTCGCCCGAAGTAGTCGAATTCCAGTTGTCGGTATCCAAGGCCTACACCAAGGTCGAACCGTCCCCCGGTTAGAATGGAAAGCGCTGCAGCATCCTCGGCCAAACGCACCGGGTCCGCCAGCGGTAACAGCAGTAAATTAGTACCGATCCGCATCCTGGTGGTTCGCTCGCCGATGGCGGCCGCGACGACCAGTGGCGATGGACAATAGCCATCCTGAACAAAATGATGCTCAGTCAACCAAACGGAATCGAATCCTATGGTCTCAGCCCATGCAATCTGGTCTAGTGAGTCACGATAGAGCTTCTCGAAGCTCACCTTGTGGCCTGGGTTACGGAAGTCGTACCACAAACCAAAATTAACGGAACGCGTCATAGCAAATCTCTAATTACCTTAAAGCCCTAGCCTAATGCCACCGCACCTAAAGACGCAAATAGAATTCCTCATTTACCTGCCTGGTAAATCGGCGTACTTTACAGGTCACTATGTTTAAGAGCTCAGGGATACCGGTTTTGGCCCCGATACTACTGCTCTACCCAAGACTAACCATCGGTTCTCCTGAACTAGGGCGCGAACCGAATATCATCAGTTAATGCAGGATGTTAGATATGAGTGATGGCTGCCCTTATAAGCACGCATCTGAGATTGATTTCATGGACCCGGTCGTGCAACAAAACTGGTTCGAGGCCTACGACCTAATTCGCGAGGCGTCGCCGGCCTATTTCATGGAACAAATAGGCATGTATGTGCTAACTCGGTACGATGACATAGAGTACGTTCTGCGCCGCCCGCTGGAGTTCACCTCGGGTGCTGATATCCAAGACACAGAACCGCTCATCAAATTCGACGCCGCAAGAGCTCTTTACGAAAAGAAAGGCTGGACCCGGTTCACGCCATTAGGCGAGAACCCACCCCAACATGCTCACTACAGGGCAATGGTAGACCCAGCGTTAACCGCTTCTTGTATCCGAGAAAAAGAAGGCTTCATCAAAAACACTATTAACGAACTAGTGGATAGTTGGATAGACGATCCGTCGGTCCCATTTATCGAGCGATTCGCAGAGCCCCTCCCCATGATAGTCATTGCAGAACTATTGGGTTTCCCGAAAATGGATCTTCCCCTGCTCAAAGTCTGGTCAACTGCCTGGGTACTACCATTTTCCCGGGGCCTTTCCCTGGAACAAGAAATGGATGCAGTTGAAAAACATATCGAACTGCAGCATTACATCTTTGACACCATGAAAAAGAAACGTAAGACACCGGGTAACGACATTATTACTCGACTCCTAAACATTCAAATCGAGGACACTAGCACCGGTAAATCAAGGCCACTGACCGACACAGAAATCATCGGCATTACTGACCACTTGCTAATTGGTGGCAACGAAACAACCACCTTTGCCTTGTCGAATGGCCTCTGGCTTCTGTTTAGAAACCCGGAAACCTACGAGAAATTGCAGGAAGACCCATCGAGGGTCAAGAACTTCGTCGAGGAAGTTCTTCGTATAGAATCACCCACTCAGGGGCTGTACCGTTTCGTCTCGAAAGACTGCGAGCTAAGCGGGGTAAAAATTCCCGCTGGGGCAACCCTCAGCATTCGATACGGCGCTGGCAATCATGACCCAAGACGTTTCCCTGACCCTACAACGCCAAAACTCGACAGAAAGAATGCCGGTCGCCACTTGGCCTTTGGCCTTGGAGAAAAAGTCTGTCCCGGAGCCACCCTAAGCCGAATGGAGCAAAAGTGGGCCTGGGAGATCTTACTGTCAAGAATATCAGGCATCCGGCCAGTGCCCGGCAAAAACGACTACAAACATCGAACCGGTATGTGGGTCCGTGCGCTCGAAGAGATCTATCTGTCGTTCGACAAAACCGGTTCGTCAACCAACTCTCAATAGTCGATAACTCGCAGGCAGGCCACAAGATTGACCCGTCTATTGGCCCACCGTTTCAAGAATCATATCGCTGGCTTTTTCTGCAATCATAATAACCGGTGCGTTGGTATTGCCACCCACCAGCGTCGGCATAATGGACGCATCAACGACTCTTAATCCCTTTAGCCCCTTGACCCGCAACTGGTCATCGACAACAGACATTTTATCGTTACCCATTTTGCAAGTCCCGACTGGGTGGTAGATTGTCTCAGCATACGCTCTGACAAACTCTGCTATCGATTCATCAGTCTCGCGTCCTCGGGAGCTTGAATGCTCTTCGCCTATGACCGAACTTAATGCTTTCATTCCGAAAATATGCCTGGCAACTTTTACACCCCTAACCAACACTTCCAAATCACCTGGCGCGCTGAGGTATCCAGCTTCTATTTTTGGATCCGACAAGGGGTCTGCATTCTCAAGCAGGACCCTGCCGCGACTGGCAGGCCGCAACTGGCAGACGTGTATACAAATTCCAGATTGACCGTCTCGTTTACGTCCGTGGTCAAACATAAACGTAGGAATGAAATGCAACTGCAAGTCGGGAAGGTCAATATCTGGCCGACTTTTCACAAACCCTGCTGCCTCCATCGCGTTCTCGGTTCCTGGCCCGTCACCCAGCATCAGATAGCGGAGTCCCGCATACGCGACGTTGTACCACTTCGAGAATTTCTGCAGTGTCGCGGACGCTTCAGCATGAAACTGCACAACAATATCCAGATGATCTTGCAAATTTTCACCGACACCCGGGAGGTCATGCAAGCAATCGATCCCATGGGACCCAAGCTCCTCGGCATTTCCGATACCAGAAAGTTTTAGTAACTGAGGCGACTGCACCGCACCGGCACACAACAACACCTCTCTTGATGCTTTGGCTTTCTTCACTACGCCTTTATGAAGGTATTCAACACCCGTTGCGCGACCATCTTCAAGAACGATTCTTGTAAGGCGCGCATCTGTCTCTATCGTTAGGTTATTTCGGTTCATGATCGGAGTCAGATAGCCACGAGCAGCACTACAGCGTTTATTGCCAACCTTGGTAAGCTGTATCGGACCCACGCCTTCCTGCTCTGCACCGTTGAAGTCGGGGTTAAAGGGATAACCCGCTTCAATCCCGGCATCAATGAACTGCCTGTGTATGGGCATCTTGCTATTGCCATCCTTCACATTCAGGGGGCCACCTACACCATGGTAGTCATCTTCTCCCCGCTCCTGATTCATGGATTTCTTGAAATAAGGCAATACATCCTCGTAGCCCCACCCCACGTTTCCCTGTTGCCGCCAGCTATCGTAGTCAGCCGCATGACCCCTGATATAAACCATGCCATTGATCGAGCTTGAACCGCCCAGACCCTTTCCCCTGGGCCAGAACAATTTACGGTTATTCAGTTCTGGCTCACTCGCCGTATTGAATTGCCAATTGTACTTGGTGCCAGCAATGACAACTCCCACGCCGTTTGGCATGTGAATAAGTGGACTGGCGTCTTTGTCTCCAGCCTCTAAAAGAAGCACTTTGTGCAAGCCATCTGAAGTCAATCGATTAGCCAGCACACACCCTGCGGAACCTGCACCAACAATAATAAAATCGTAATTCATGGGGGTTTTCTCTCTTTACAAGCCTCTAACGCGTGTTCATCTAACCGGTTGAAAAAACATCTGGACACTGAGTGCCCCAGGCTGAATTCACTGACAACCATCCTGACCATCAGCCTTAAAACTAGAAAGACCCCGGCATCACCTGATTTCTTACCCGTTTACCGCGGAGAAACTGGCTCAAATTGTGAGTAAATAGCGCCTCAAATAATTCTTCGGTTTTTGAACCCCTGTGAGACGAATGCGGCGTCATCTGTACCCGTTCATGTTCCCAGAAAACTGAATCATCAGGTAGGGGTTCCTTCTGGAAAACATCCATTATTGCGTAATCCAGCTTGCCTTGATCAAGCGCCGCCAATAACGCCTTCTCATCGACGAGCAGTCCCCTGCCGATATTAACGAGTACTGCATCAGGCTTCATAAGCGCAAGAAAGTCAGCATTCACGAGTTGACTTGTCCGATCATTCAATGGGCAGGACAACACCACGACATCAGCTTCCGGAACATGCAGTTTGATGGCATCCAATGATATCAACTGGTCGGCGGACTCAAGCGGAGTCAGGTCTCTTTTCACCCCAGTGACTTGAGCACCAAATCCCTTAACCCGCTTCGCCACCATCTGTCCAATATTGCCGTAGCCAACGATCAGCCATTGAGAACCGAGTATTTGCTTAAAAAAGTTCTCTCGCCACTGATGGGCCGATTGCCGCTCCCTGCGGACATCAAATCGGTGCCACCGGTTAAGAACCGAAGCAACCACGAACTCGGCGATCGAAGAAGACTGTGCGTCACTGTTACAAAACACATCGGTCTTAGACACAGTCGTTTGGATCAATGGGCTATCAAGCCCGGCTGCCGACGTTTGAACAAACCTGAATGACTCAGCCTGTTCAATCAGCCGGGTAATCAATTTAACCTGACCGGTCATAAATAGCGATATGTCCAACCGCGCCATGTCGATAGAGAGATCAGCTTCTTCAACGTCTTCACCATCTCTTTTGATCTGCCCAGCATCATTGATCGTCACATATCGAATGTCCGGATACAGCCTTGACTCCTCTTTCATCTGCCGATACGTTGATTCAGCTAGTAGCAACTCATGCATCATATGTCTTTTGTACTCTATGTTTTAATCAACGACAGTGTAATGCGGGGTCTATAAAGCGCGATATACTGCCGGGCCCGATGTCCCTTTCCGCCCCTTTCAAACGGATAAAAAAATGATCAAATATCTTCGCTACGCAGGTCTTGCTGTCGTATTCGCTTGGTTCTTCCTTGGCGGTGTCACGCACTTTACCAACACCGATTTTTTTATCTCTATTGTTCCACCGTGGTGGCCCTGGCCACTATTCGCTGTTTACGCCAGCGGTGTATTTGAGATTCTACTGGCACTGCTGATTCTCTGGCCAACGACTCGCTCGTTTGCTGGGTGGGGAATAATTGCGCTGACACTAGCCGTAACACCAGCCAATGTAAACATGTGGCTAAACCCCGAACAGTTTCCTGATGTCTCGGAAACTGCTTTATTTGTTAGACTTGTTATCCAGGTATTCCTGATTGCACTAATATGGTGGTCAACCAGGCCCCCGCAGGCACAAACGGCTGAACAGCCCCCTACCTAAGGGTTTGCTGAAAAACAGATTAGTCAGCAACAAAAATCGTCGCACCATATTGGCCCGCCCTTTTTTATGGCAGGCCATAGCGGTTGTCGTACCTGATTATTCGCCCTGAAGTCGCCTCGCCAGAGATACTAGTACCGCAAGATGCCACGGTTTCCAAGAAAGTGCCAGAGAGTGCCGGGTCTAGTGCTAGATAGAGTGCCAGAGAGCTGCAGTTCTTGGTCTGGCTGCCTTTATCTATCGACTACCCCTGCGCTGCAGGGCCCGGCAAGGCACTCAAGTGAAAGGGCAGCACGGCCTCTTTCAGGTTAGGGCACGCTTAGCGCCGTGAACGGCGTAAGATTAGGCGACGTGCTGCCTTGAACTGGCAACCGCCGCGCCTTCTTTTCTCAACGCGGCTTTTCAAAAAAGGGCTCACAGCAGGTGCTGTGAACCCAAACAGGAAGCTCGCGTTATTAACCTTCTTCGTTGCAGCTAAGCGTTTACCACAAGTCGTACTTTTGAACTTCCGCTCGGCCTACAACCATGTGATGCACCTCATCCGGGCCGTCCGCAAACCTAAGATGACGCATGTCAGTATACATAGCGGCAAGTGGCGTCCACTGTGATATTCCGGCAGCACCGTGCATCTGTATCGCCTGATCAATAATCAGACAAACTTTTTCTGGCACCATCGCTTTAACCGCGCTGACATAAACCCTGGCTTCCTTGTTACCAAGCACATCCATCGCCTTTGCAGCCTGAAGAACCGCCAACTTCATTCCGTTAATCTCGATACGGGCTCGCGCAATGACTTCAAGGTTCTTACCCAGTTTGGCAATTGGCTTTCCGAACGCCTCACGAGAAGCAGAACGCTTCACCATCAACTCCAGCGCCTTCTCAGCCTTGCCGATTGACCTCATACAGTGATGAATTCTGCCCGGACCAAGACGGACCTGAGATATTTCAAAGCCCCTGCCTTCCCCTAAAAGAATGTTATCTTTCGGCACCCTTACATTGTTAAATTTCATATGCATATGACCACGTGGTGCATGGTCATGACCAAACACCTGCATTGCGTCAAGAATCTCAACGCCCGGGGCATCCATTGGCACCAAGATCTGTGACTGCTGCCTGGACGCAGCCGCATCCGGATCGGTCTTGACCATCGTGATCATAATCTTGCAACGGGGATCACCCGCACCGGAAATATAAAATTTTTCACCATTAATCACCCACTCGTCGCCTTCGAGTACAGCGCTGGTCGAAATGTTCTTTGCGTCAGAAGAGGGTATCCCGGGCTCAGTCATCGCGTATGCTGAACGGATATCGCCATTTAAAAGCGGCTTCAACCACTGCTCCTTCTGCGCTTCGGTGCCTACACGCTCAAGCACTTCCATATTTCCTGTGTCAGGCGCACTGCAGTTCAGTGTTTCTGACGCCAAAGAAACCTTGCCGAGCTCGGTCGCGATGTAGGCATAATCAAGGTTGGTCAGCCCATCCCCGATCTCCGAGTCAGGCAGAAAGAAATTCCACAACCCCGATTCCTTTGCCTTGTTTTTCGCGCCTTCCAACAACTCCAGTTGTCTTGGGTGCCAACTCCACCTGTCCTCTTTCACTTTATCCAATGCAAAAAATTCTTCAGTGATCGGCTCAACATTATTTGTAATGTGTTGCTTCACCGCATCCATCAAAGGTTGTGCCTGCGCGGACATCGCAAGGTTATATAGGTCGGCTTCTAAATCAGGCATCGTAATCTCCTTAAGGTACTCATTAGTCGAATCATTACTTCAGGTCCGAGAGACTATCACCCCCAAAGAACGGTGGAAAGTGGACGTTGAAAACATC
The DNA here is from genome assembly GCA_018667205.1 of Gammaproteobacteria bacterium. GTDB lineage: Bacteria > Pseudomonadota > Gammaproteobacteria > Pseudomonadales > Azotimanducaceae > UBA9659. The sequence continues at coordinate 9,890 of JABIVN010000403.1, forward strand.
ACCCGTTCAAACCTCCTCGCCCGGCGACTTCGCTCGTTCTTTTCAGATGGGCACTCTCATCTTTCGGCAGACGCCGCCCGCCCAAAATCAAAAGGGAAAAGTCGCTACAACAATCCATCACCCACTCTTGATAATAATTTGCAGGGGTTTCCGCTTTGCCCATGCCACCCGCGCTGTAAACGTCAGATAATGACCCCGAGAAATAGGACGCTATGGAGAGCCCTAACCCGTCTGACATCACCTATCCTAGCGGCGAAGAGACTACTTCCCGGTTGAACAACGCACTGTGCCTCATAGCACTGTTCCCCTTGCGCACCTATTGCGGCACAATCTTCACCTTACTGTTCGCTATTCGCTTTTTCCGGAGATCCCAAGGTGCCGATAGACCATACTTCTTACGAAATCGACGTCATGATTTCGGCAAAGTCGATTGCTGCAAAAGTAGAGTCTCTTGCAAAAGAGATCACTGGCTTCTATACAAGAACTGACAAGCTTGTGGTGGTTGGCCTGCTACGCGGTTCATTTGTGTTTATTGCGGATCTCGTCCGAGAGCTCAATATGCCCGTGGAAGTAGACTTTCTTGAAGTTTCATCTTATGGAGATTCAATGAACTCGTCCCGCGAGGTCAGGATCATGAAAGACCTTCGCGGCGAAATTGAAGGCAGAGACGTGTTAGTCGTTGAAGATATTATAGACACCGGGCACACGATGGCGCATGTCATGACATTACTTCAGTCAAGGGGACCAAAACGACTGGAAATAGCAACACTTCTGGATAAGCCGTCCAGAAGAGAGGTTGACGTGAAAGCACGCTGGTTCGGTTTCGAGATTCCTGATGAATTCGTGGTCGGGTATGGCATTGACTACGCCCAGCGGAACAGAAATCTGCCATATATCGGTAAAGTCCGACAGGTGTAGTACAGAAGCAACTGGGCTCTTCGACAGGCAACAAACAAAAAATGCCAAGGATCAGCAAGGCGCGCTGGATCGTGTACCTAATTTTACCACCCCACTTAATGACAACACCCATTAAGGGAGGCGGACAACAGTCGTGACACCGGGGGGCTACTTGGATTAATCTTCCTACACCCTTTTACTGCTCGGATTATCACGTGACCATCAATATTGTTAACCACACAGCAAAACCTGCTCGCATTGAGAATTTTTCAAAGGAAAGGTTCGTCAGCAAACAATACATGGAGCAGGAGTGGGATTCTGTATGGAAGACTCAATGGCTACTGGCTGGATTACAGAGTGACGTAGAAAAACCCGGTGA
>JABIVN010000404.1 GCA_018667205.1 Gammaproteobacteria bacterium
ATTGGAACCACGCCAGAGGAGCGCGCTGAAACCCGAATGTGGGCACGGCGGATTGATTTAGGCATTCTGGAACCACTGGCGAATGGCTTTCGATACGCCGAAGGCGAGCCCATGTTTAAGGATCGAATGACCTTGATTCCACATGCTGCGGCAGACCTGAAGGCGCTAGCACAGGAAAAAATCTCCTGGCTTGACGGATTGATGGATGGCAAAGAGTTTGTCTGCGGCGATAGATTCACACTTGCGGATATTTTGTTATTTGTATTCTTGGAATTTGGTTCGCAGGTTGGTCAACCGCTTAACAAGGCCAATAAGAATATTGCAGACTTTTATGAAAGAGTCGGCGCGCGACCGAGTGCTAAAGCCTAGCCACGTGGCTAGTCTTCTATGTTTGCGTGAAAACGACCCGATAGCGCCACGGTGTGGTTGGGTGTCAAACGAACTTTGAATATGAATGCAGTTTGCGCTGTGAAAGCAACGCAAGCTGCATCATAGTGAGGTTTGGAGTAGTGACCAGATCATGGCGTTTAGAGGGTCGGGGGCGAGAGCGTATCTGTTCACATGATCATTGAGTGGATGTTGCAGCATTGCTGCGAAGCGCAGACGCAATTTAACATAATATACATTATGCGCAATCTTATGCCTCGTAAGCGCAGGTTGAACCTGCCTGCAGGTTACGCGCCCAAGACCACTATCACGTTGCTTTAAATTAATCGTGAAAGCTTAGGACGTTAAATCTACAATTCCACGCACCACCACGTTCAAATACACCACGTTAAGCACAGACCCACGTAAAACAATTATACTCAAACCGTCATGTTCCAACCGTTATGTTTAAACCGTTATGTTTAAACCATTATTTTCAAACTATGGGCAGTCAAACATGTGATGTTACGGATAAGCCAACCTGGCAAACAGCGGGCCTTAATGGCTAGCCGTTAACGCTTTAGTGAGAAGATCAACTGGCACTAACTGGTGTCGAGTTCTGGTTACAAAATCCGCAACCTCCAGCGCGCCCTTACAGGCGGCTCCAGCCAGGATCGCCGCTCGCACAACTACCCTCCACTACCGATGAATGATGCTTTAGTTACCTGCGGCGCTTATCTGCGGCTTTTATCTATGGTGATTACTTAGGAAAGCTACCTAGGGAAGCTTTCCTATGGAAGCTATCTTAGTACCAGAGACACCACTTATCGAAAAAATCGATCAGAACTCGAATTGTTGCTCTGGCGGAGTTTCGGGTTCAGCCAGTCGATTACTCCACAGGGCATTCTGCGCCAAGGTGGAATCAAAGAACTCAAACACCTCCGCGATCTTGCCGTCCCTGAAACCGAATGTTTGGCAATAGCGCTGATTGTAGCGCTCACCGTTCGCTGCTAGACCGTCAGCCTCCATAAAAGCCACCACGCGTTGCTCATCGGCGCACATGATTTTCCATTTGCTGGCGAAGCGAAAGGTATCCATCTGCAGTCGGCCGAACACCTCCGGCGCCACCACGTTCTGCAGAAATTCCTTACCCTCAAACCGACCCGAAACGGGAGTACTGCCATTCACATTGTAAACAACATCGTCTTGATGAAGGGATAAGAACGCCTCAACGTCTAGATCCGCCAACGCCTGATAATATTGTGCTACTAGTGCCTTACCAATTTCGTTCATCTGCTATCACTCCATTTGACTGTGTGTCGACTGTTTTAACCACAAAACGCCCTGCCCTGTGTTTTCATCGTACACCGGTTTTTTTCGAAAAAGGATATTGGTGTAATCTTGCGGAACTGCTGTTTACAATGGCGCGCTACGATACAGGAAAAACGATGAAACTGAGAAATATAGTTAGCTGTTTGCTAGTCATAACGATGACCTTTGGTCAAAACACTTTCGCGGTTTCGTTAGGCGTTGCTGCAACTGTTCAGGGTAAGGATATTTCCGAGGCAAAATTACAAGCGTCCATTAATTACTATAGGCAAACACAGGGTGGGAACGAAGCTGAACTCAGTGACCCTGTCCGATACAAAGAGATTCGTTCAAACGTGTTGGACGTCTTAATCGGCCAGCAATTACTCTGGGATGCTGCCCAAAAAGACAGCGTTATTGCACCGGATAGCGAGGTGAAAATTGCATTTGACGAATATCGCGCCCAATTCCAGACCTCAGAGCAATTCACTTCAAGGTTAACGAAAAGCGGGTTTAATGAAGAATCGTTTCAGGAGAATTTAAAGCAGCAAATATCCGCAAAAAAATGGTTGCAACTAAAGGTCATTAGCACGATTACGGTATCAGATATCGAGATACATGAGTTTTACCTGCAAAATGAAGCTCGTTTCAAACATCCTGAACAGGTCCGGACCCGTCATATACTGATCAAGGTCGACCCAAAGGGTACTAAGGCAGACATGCGACAGGCCACGGCAAAGATGACGGCGATAAAGCAGGAACTTGACTCAGGCGCAGACTTCGAAGCGCTAGCAAAGCAGAAATCCGAGGATAGCAGCGCCTTTAAAGGCGGCGACCTTGGCTATTTTGAACGCGGTGGTCTGGTCGCAACCTATGAAGATGTTGCATTCGATCTGGCCCCAGGTGAAGTATCAGATGTTTTTCAAAGTAGTTTCGGTTTGCATATCGTAAAAATGATTGATAGAAAACCTGCAGTTAATCAATCAGAGCCCGACGTAAAAGATCGAATCGCTTCTTATATCTTAAAAGATAAAGCTGATCTTGCTGTGGAAGAAAAGATCATTAGCCTCAAGCAGGCCGCGACTATCGAAATCACCAGGTAGCCGCATTTTTGTACTTAAAACAAGACTTCGGTAAAGGCTTCTCTTGTATAACCGCCCTCTAGCCCATCCTTAAGGACACTGCCGAAAAACACGGCTTACGCCACGTCCAACAACTGTATTGGTCTCACCCCCCCCTGCTTATCTTGACCCGGCCTTATAAGTCAGGACCAACACCGGTGAGCGTTTCGCCGTGAATGGCTGCGCGTCATTTCGTCGCCAAAGCTTCAATGCTTAAATGCTTAAATGCTTCAATGCTATGAGGCGAAAAATAGGTGTAAACGTCCATGTGCTGTTTAATCCAAGCGGTCTATAGTGGGGTTTACAAGTCACTGCTTCATCGGCTTTTTGTCGTCCGTTAGCGGGCCCCACTCTATTAACTTCATTAAATCAGGTAAATAAATGATCAGACAAGCTTCCCTTAAAACTATAGGGCCGATGGCCCTAGCGCTTGCATTTGCGTTCGTCCCGAACGTCTATGCTCAACGCACCATTTCCTCTGAAATAGAAGAAGTTGTGGTCACAGCACAGCACCGCGAAGAAAATATACAGGACGTTGCCATTTCGATGTCAGCACTTGATGCTAGCGCAATAGAGAAAACATTCTCACGTACGATTGACGAGATCACTGGCATGTCACCTAACCTGATCATTAATCCGATTTTGGGTAATGGCACGGTAGGCGTCTCGCTGCGGGGTATGCAAACCGCTGAAGTAGAGAAGAGCTTTGACCCTGCAGTGGCGATCTACCAGGACGGCGTTTATCTGGCGTCTACCACTGGAGCACTGCTCAACATCTGGGATGCCGAGCGTGTAGAAGTGCTGCGGGGTCCACAGGGCACGCTCTTCGGACGAAACACTATTGGTGGCCTACTGCACGTGATACGTTCCAAGCCAACGGGGGAAATGGGTGGCAAGGTTGTTGCGACGTTCGCCGAAAATGATCAGGAAGACTTCAAAGCACGCATAAACTTCCCTGAATTCGCCGGGATTTCTCTGAAACTATCGGCTGTTAACAGCGAAGGTGGCGGTTACATACGAAACCCAACTCGAGGTGAAACACTGGGAGACAACGACCTCTTCATGTACACGATTGACGGTTTGTGGGCCCCCACAGACAATTTTGACCTACGCATCATCTACGATGATATCAGCGACGATACAGCCACTCGCCCAGTGACTTGCCTGACGACCTCCAATGAAACCTTCGGCGGCTTTACACCCCCGAACCAGTGTGCCGCGTCTAGTGATGGTAACGACCTGTTCACGACCTATACACGTGAAGAGCAGTATTCCGAGTTGAACACCGAAGCGGTCACGATCCAGGCTAATTGGCAAATTAATGAAGACCACAAGCTGGCAGTGGTTTATGGCAACCGAGAAGTCGATGAGAGGGCACTGAACGAATTTGACGGAATCAGCTTCGACCTATTCAGAACATCAAGGCCTCAGCAGGAAGACCAGGAAAGTCTTGAGATCCGAATCGAATCAGATTGGAATGACACCGTTCGTTCAACTGTGGGGCTCTTCTTATGGGACGGCGGTTATACGCTGCAGCAAAATACGGCGATTCTGCAGGATATTTTTGGCCCACAGAGTTTCACTGCCTCACCGCTTTACAGTCAAGAGGTAGAAAGCACAGCGTACTTCGGCCAAGTTGACTGGGACGTGAGTGACAAATTGTCCCTGAGTTTTGGCGGTCGGTATATCGAAGAAAAGAAAAGCCTATGCATGACGGTTGCCGGTTACTCGTTCGACGGGTCTGACGTCGACTATATTGACGAAGAAGGTTTTCCGAAAACTGCGACCGCCCAATGGGGTAAAGACTGTCCCTCATGGGCCGCTGATGTTTACGACTCGTCTTTTGATGGCTCGGAAACCTGGAGCAAATTCACGCCACGAGTTAGCGCGCAGTATGAGCTTGAACGAGGAATGGCTTATATCACCTACTCTGAAGGCTTCCGGTCGGGTGGCTTCAATGGCCGAGCGACCTCAATCGAAACGACTGGTCCCTACGAGCCTGAATCTGTAAAGCAGTGGGAATTGGGAACCAAACTAACGATGCTGGAGAACACTCTGCAGCTGAATGTTTCAGTTTTTACTATTGCTTACGACGACAAGCAAGAAGATATTGTTAAGCCTGGTACCGATGGACAGGCGACGTTGACAATTATCGAAAATGCCTCGAGTGCAACAATCAACGGCGTCGAAATAGACTTCAACTGGTATTTGACTGAAGGTTTTTCTGTACGCGGTAATGTAGGGTTTCTTGACGCGTCTTTTGATGACTTTCTTGCGGACAGTGCCACGGGCGTTGTAGATTTAAGCAATATAGAACTTCGTCGTGCACCTGAGATGACTGCAGGACTTACCGCACTTTGGGAGCGTCAATTGAGCAATGGTAACTTCGTCATTGCGAACTTGAGTTATACCTGGAAAGACGACTATTACGTCTCTGCTACGGCTAACGCCGACCACACACCGGGCGGCTATATTGGGTTTAATCCATCTAAAGTAGATTCATTTGGTATCGTAGACGCGTCTATCAATTACGAGACAGACAACTGGACGTTCTCAGTGTTTGGTAAGAACCTGACTGATGAAGTTTATCTGATGTCCTTTCTGGATGTGGGCGCCAATAACGTGGCAACCTCGGCGACTGATTCAACCCCTACCTATGCGCCGGGCCTCTGGTCATTTGGTACGCCTAACCGCCCTCGTTACTTCGGTGCAGAGGTGCAGTTCAAGTTTTAGATACAACAAGCAACTAATCAAGGGCGCCCCAGGGCGCCCTTTTTTTATCCAGAAATTTTTAAATTAAAGATCACCTCATATCAAAGGTTCTCTTTTCTCAAAGTATTTTAAAGCCACTAAAGCTGCCGCCCCTTTCGGCGCTATTGCTGCATCATTTGGCTCTTATTCAGTACCGTACGATATCCTGCTGATTTCTATGCAACACCTTGTGTCAACGGTCACAATCAACATGCATCTTCGATAGACCTTCAGTATACTCTTGCCAAATGGGGACGATTACCGTCCTGCGAATCGACTATAGAATAATAGATAAATAAGGTAGTACCGTTATGGAATGTCCGAAGTGCCAAGCAAACATGGAAGAAGTCACGTACGGTCGTAATATGACCATTGATCGTTGCACCAATTGCAAAGGGATTTGGTTTGACGTTGGCGAAGCTGAGGTATTAAAGGGCAAGTGGATGTCTGAGTTCGTGGACAGTGGCGACCCTGAAGTGGGAAAGGAATTCAACAAAATCGTGGACGTTGACTGTCCTCGATGTGGCAAGAAAATGGACAAGATTGCCGATCCCAAGCAATCCCACATCTGGTACGAAGCCTGCGAAGAGCACGGTATGTATTTCGACGCGGGGGAATTCACTGACTATAAATACGAGACACTTTTAGATAAGTTTCGAGGCCTCATTACAGGCAAACGAAACTAGCAGGAGGCATGTTAGTCACCTTCTATGGGGTCCGCGGGTCCATCGCGTCGCCAGGCCCCAGCACCATAAAATATGGTGGCAACACCTCCTGTGTTCATGTGCGGCTGAATAGCGGCAACAACGTCATCTTTGATGCAGGCACTGGTATTTGTGAACTCGGCGTCAGGATGGTGGAACACGATGAACCCCTCCTGCTGCTTCTTAGTCACGGTCATTGGGATCATATTCAGGGATATCCGTTCTTTGCGCCGATCTATCAGCAAGATCGCGAGATCAGGGTTTGC
>JABIVN010000405.1 GCA_018667205.1 Gammaproteobacteria bacterium
CCAGGGGTGTGTCGTTGCTGCTTGAACCACTCAACACCCAGGATGTTGCGGGCTACCTGCACACCAGGAGCGACCATACGGCTGAACTGATTCACACGCTAGACCGAGACAACATCAAAATGCAGTTCGACTTTTACCATATGCAGATGATGGAGGGGAATCTAGCCGCGGGACTTCGTCGTCACTTTGACGTTATCGGGCACGTTCAGTTCTCTAGCTTACCGGGAAGAAATGAGCCCCAACACGGTGAAGTGAACATTCACTTTCTTGCAGATTATCTGGATGAATTAGGCTATGCCGGCTGGCTTGGCTGCGAATACACTGCAAAGACCAATACCATCGAGGGGCTTGGTTGGGCGGGCAGGTACAACCTGGGAAAAGCGGTAACAACCTGGTTAGGCACTGAGGGCTAGACCAGAGATGGGCGCAGCTTCTCGTAAACTGAGCTTTTCAATCAGTGTATGTCCCAATAAATATGCCTGGCGGTAAGCAACCGTTCCAGTCAGAGAATGAGTTCCATATAGATATCCGCACGAGAATACAAAGAGCGGTGCGGAAACGGTTTTTCGACAAACCCGAGTTTCCTGTACAGACTCATGGCCGGCGTAAGTTTGCGGTTACTTTCCAGCAGCACCACCAGAAAACCCCGATCCCTTGCTCTGGCGATAATCGATTCGCCCAACAGCAAACCTACCTGCTTACCTCTGGCCTCTTCCGAGACTGCCATTTTAGCTAACTCTGCTTTTTCAGCATCGAGCCTAATCAATGCACAAGTCCCGATAGCTTTTTCGCTACCCGGTGACACCGCAAACAGGATCTCGCCTCCAGGGCTGATGATTTCGCCGGCCGGGTCATCCAACACCTTGCGATCCGCGCCTTCCAACTTGAAGTAATGCTGAATCCAGGCGGTATTTAGAGATCGAAACGCAGCCGCATGGTCCTGTTTAAAGGGTCGTATCTGCACCTCTTTAATATTTTTTCCCTGCTGGTCCCGATACCTGTTGACCAAATCTCGGCGGGTAAAACTCTTTTCCAACGCGCCCAACTGCGCCAGAAAATCCCCCCCGGACTCATCGACTGCACCTTGGAGCGCCTGCCTGATATCTCTCCATGTTGGCTCAAGCTCCTGATATCTCTGCTTTCCAGCGCTTGTAAGTGCTAACACACGTTTACGCTTATCGTTTCTATCGCGGTAAGGTGCGACAAGGCGTACCTCGATTAATTCATCGGCAGTCTTGTTGATCCCCGGATGAGACACGCGTAGGCCTTTCGCTAAGGCAGTGATTGAAGTTGGCCCCTTTTTGTACAGATAGGAAAACACGGGAAACCATCTAGGCTCAAAACTCGGATGAGCCTCGTCATAGATCCTGCCCCCACCCTGCATCAGCACATCGGCGAGTCGCTTCAGGCGAGCACCTAGCGCCAACGCGCCGAGCTCTTCTAACAGGTCATCCATGGCAATGTTCTATTAAGTTACTAGTTACGTAATATATTACGTAACTGATGGATTGCAATAGCCTGCGGATTGCAATCCCTGGCGCCCACACCATTCGCGTTTGTGCTATCCACAGCATCAGAGTACTGTAACTACCTGAATATCAAGAAGTTGACACCATGATTATCCGTCCGCTCACTGGACTCATTGGCGCAGAAATCACAGGCTTGGACATGAACGACCTGGATGAGGTCTCCCTGGCGGAACTGGATAGAGCCTTCGCGAAACACCTGGTTCTTTGTGTCCGCGACCAGTCGCTTGCACCATCGGACCTGGTAAACATCACCAATAGGCTGGGCGGGCCTGGAGACACGCCCTACCTAACCGGACTCAAGGAATACCCGGATGTTGTCCCGGTTGTAAAGGAAGCCGACGAGAAGTCACCACATACTTTCGGCGCGGGTTGGCACACAGACTTCACTTTTCAGGAGAGGCCGCCTGCAAAAACCCTGCTTTATGCAGTAGATACCCCGGTTGCCGGCGGAGACACCCTTTACGCCAACCTGTATGCAGCCTATGACGCGCTATCTGAAGGCATGAAAACGGCGCTCAAATCTTTGAATGCCGTTCATAGCGCCACCAAGTCCTATGGCCCCCAGGCAACCCTTAAGAATCACCTGGAAAATATGACGATCATCAATGATGACCAGGAACCCGACACCCAGATACACCCGGTCATTTGCAGGCACCCGGTGACCAAGCGCCCAGCGCTTTGGATCAACCCAACCTATACCATCCGCTTTGAAAACATGACGCACGAAGAAAGCATGCCGCTGCTCGACTACTTAAACCAGCTTATCGTTAACCCCCGGTTCTGCTGTCGCGTCAGGTGGGAACCCGGCACTCTTACCTTGTGGGATAACCGGTGCACGCAACATTGTGCCACCTCCGATTACCAAGGATATCGTCGAGAAATGTGGAGAACGACTGTCGCTGGTCAAGCGCCAATCGCCTTTGCCTAAAATTAGGAGCCATAAAGATCCAGACCGAATTATCAGAACCCTCTGCACAGGGCCTTGAGACACCGCAACAAGCAGGTATACCATCGGCGCTTTTGATTCCGTACTTACTTTATAAGTGGGTCATTATCATTCCAACACTGCTGATTTCCACACTTGTTATCGGCAGTCTGATCATCATTCTGTGCTTTCTTGGTTTAGCCAACTTCGCATCCAGCGTGCTCGCGGCGTTTTGGGCCCGCCTTAACGCCTCTGTTTCGCTGGTGAACGTGGAGGTTTATGGGAAAGAGCATCTTGAAGAAGGCCGCTCATATGTACTGGCTGCAAATCATATGAGCCTTATCGATATTTACGTGCTCTACGGCTTCAGTGGCCTGAGTTTAAAATGGGTCATGAAGAAGGAACTCAGAAAAGTTCCTGTACTTGGACTTGCCTGTGAACTCATGGGGCACATTTTCGTGGACCGTTCTTCCACTGAAAAAGCGCTGAACTCAATTCATGCAGCCAGAGAACGAATTAAGGACGGCATGTGCGTCGTTTTCTTTCCTGAAGGTACCCGCTCCCGCACCACAGAATTGCGATCATTCAAAAAAGGTGCATTTATGATGGCGCAGGACCTTGGGGCTTCCGTTGTTCCTGTGAGTATCAGCAATACCCATAGGATTGTCCCATCAGATACGCTCGACTGGCGACCAGGGACTGTTACGCTGACCTTTCATCAACCAATCCCTGTCGATAACAATACGGATATCAGCAAGTTGGCAACCGACACACGAGCAATAATTATTGACGCGCTTAGCAATTCAGCAGCGCCATAAATGTGGCTCTGACATACTCAAAACAAACACAACGGAAAGAGCGATGAGAAGCAATCACGTTTTACAGGCTTGGCGGGCGAACCAGCAAACCATTGGCGCATGGATGTCCATCGATTCGAGTTACACGGC
>JABIVN010000406.1 GCA_018667205.1 Gammaproteobacteria bacterium
CATTCCATTGGAGACCACCAGCGCACCTTGTCGTTGGTTGCTCGTTTCACCGTCCCAGATATTCAGATTTTCATATCGCACGTTAAATATTCCTATAGTCGTTTCTTCTTGCAGGCAACCTGAGTCGAAATCACAAAGTTGAACACACTAGCATTGCACATAACGGAAGCCTGTCATTCGGAAACCGCTACCGATTAAGGCGAACTATTTCTCGCAAACCTTTGAGAATAAGGTCAGGTACTACCTCGTCGAATAGCTTTTCCCTATTAAACAGCTGGGCAAATCCCCCAGTAGCTAAAACCAAAGGCGGTTCCTCGGCGAACTCTTCTTCAGTAATTCGGCTCACCAACTCTCTGACCATACCTACATTGGACCAGTAAAGACCTGATTGAATACTTTCAACGGTCGTCCTACCCAGCGCATTTCGTGGCGGTATAATTTCGACGGAGGGAAGCTGTGCTGTTCTTTCTTCCAACGCTTCCATCGCTAACCTGACACCCGGAATGATGTTACCTCCCAAAAATTCCTTTTTCTTGGTAATTGCGCACAGTGTCGTTGCGGTGCCAAAATCAGCGACAATCAAATTTCGCTTGGGAAACATCGTAATCGCTCCCACTGCATCAGCGATGCGGTCTGCGCCCACTTCCTTCGGATCACGGTACTGGATTTTCAACCCCGTCTTGATCCCAGGACGCAAAATCAAGGGATCTAACCCGAAGTATTTTTGGCAACAGGCTCTCAGGGAATAAAGCAGGTCCGGAACAACACAACAAATTGCCACTTCAGAAATAAAATCGGGATCAACATTGTTCTCTCGAAGCACCGAACGGAAGAACACACCAAGCTCATCTGAAGAGCTATTGGTTTGCGACGTTCGCCGAAACTGCACCCGAATCTGCTCATCCTCAAAAATACCACCAAAAACCTGACTATTACCTACATCAAGACAAAGCAACATTAGCTAACTACCTCTACATTATCGATCAAACGGACCGGGGCAGCGGGGTCACCCATCACGACTGCGCCGAATCGGCGACTACCTTTAGTCAACACATAATCCACTTCAAAACCGGCACGGACCAACCGTGCCTTGAGATGTTCATCACTCCACTTCGGGTTGCTAAGTAACCTGCAGAAAAGCGGCGCCTTACGGCGGTCACAGCGACTAAGGTTAAGGTTTCGGGAACTCATTGCCAGACCATCGTCCTCCCGAATAATCGGGCACCCGATGATTTCCGTCTCCAGAAAAAATGCTTCCACCATCCCCTTTACGAGAGAGAGCTGCTGGAAATCTTTTTCTCCGAAATAAGCCTTTTGAGGTTTCACCAAATTTAGCAATTTCATTACGACGGTGAGGACACCCGTGAAATGGCCCGGCCGGTTCTCGCCACAGAGCTCCTTGCTGAACTGCTTTTCGTCAACTTCATAAGCATAATCATCAGGATACAACAACTCGTAGGTTGGCATGAACACCGCGGAGACTCCCGCTGCTTCAAGCATCTGCAGATCAACAGTCAACGTTTCCGGATAGTTGGCCAAATCATTGGGGTTATTAAACTGGGTTGGGTTGACGTAAATACTGACCACAGTGAGGTCCGTTTCATTGCGACTGCGCTCAACTAATGAAAGGTGTCCCGGGTGAAGCGCCCCCATTGTTGGAACGAACCCTAAAGTACCCGCGACAGCTTTCCCATAGGCCCGGATCTCAGCAATAGATTTCAATATCTTCAACCGTAGCTCTCCTCAACCGTTGGAAATGACCCTGCCACAACATCGCCATGATATCTCTGAACAGACGCCCCAATGACTTCGTGCACATTTGCATACCTTCGCAAAAACTTTGGCGAAAAATCAGGATTGGTACCAATAAGATCGTGAAGTACTAACACTTGGCCGTTGGTATCCGGACCTGCGCCAATTCCAATGGTCAGGATGCCCAGTGACCGAGAAATACATTCTCCTAGTTTGTTCGGCACGCATTCAAGGACAATCGAAAAACAGCCTACTGCTTCCAAAGCCACAGCATCCGCCGTGATTTTTTGCACACCTGCTTCGTCCTTTCCCTGCACCTTGTGACCACCTAAGTTGTGAATCGACTGCGGCGTCAACCCAAGATGGCCCATGACGGGAACGCCTGCTTCAATGATCTGCTTAATGACCGAAAGTTGGTGGCTGGCGCCTTCAATCTTTATCGCATTGGCACCGGCCTGCATCAAACGCTGAACCGCATCCATTGCCACTTCTACTCCTTTAGAACAGGAAAGAAATGGCATATCAGCGACAATGAATTTATTCGGCGCGCCCCTCGCAACTGCCGCAACATGCAGTTCCATCATTTCGATGGTGGCATGAACTGTCGACTCAAAGCCATGCATCACTACAGCAAGGGAATCTCCCACAAGGAGACAATCCACATCCGTAGTATTAAGAATCCGGGCCGACCATGCGTCATAGCAGGTAACCATGGACAGGCGCGAGCCATTCTGTTTTCTTTGTTTGAAGGTATTGACGTTAATCACGATGAATCCCCTAGCGAGGAACACCTTGCAGCCAACGGAAAATGACGTGCCATCAATCGATGGCGGAAGACTAGTTTCATAGGTACCTGTCCTTTTTGGATGGATCAAGTCCGAGTTAAAATAGCGGATCTAGAGTTTCGTTTACCAGGCCCCTATCTTTTCAATTAGAAGCCCGAGAAACGAATATTAGGTAATGATTGAGTTTCTGTCCACCCAGGTTATGTGAATTGACTAGACCTGATAATCGTGGTTTTCTGCCACTTTCTCAGGAAGCCAACAGACTTAAGGCTCTGACAGCGCTAGCATTGCTCAGTAACACCTGTTCACAGACAACCCTGACGGGCAGCAGCAAGATCAACGTCGTACCACCGACCGCTAAACTTGAGCTGGACTGCAGACTTTTGCCAAACGAAGAGCCACTGCAGTTACTCTCTGAACTCGCCACCATCATCAACGACGACAACATCAAAATCACCAATATCATGGGTTTCACGCCAGCCATCAGTAAGACCGACACACCCCTTTATGATGCGATAGCGCAAGCGGCGACCAGCAATATGGAAAAAGCTGTCTTGCTCCCAAGTGTTTCAACCGGTTTACCGACAGTCACTTTTTTCGTGATGTCGGCATCGTCAGCTTTGGGTTCGCGCCTTTTCTGTCTCTTGAGGGTGAAGCAACAGGCGTACATGGCAACAACGAACGCATTTCTATCGAAAATCTAAGGCGAGGCACAAAAATCATGACGGATTTCTTGTTTGAGTTCGCCACGGACTAGACTTCTGATAAACTCCCCGACTCGTAACACAAAGCACAAGGGCCTGTAGCTCAGTTGGTTAGAGCACTGGACTCATAATCCATTGGTCGAAGGTTCG
>JABIVN010000407.1 GCA_018667205.1 Gammaproteobacteria bacterium
CCCCAAGGGTCTTGTCGATAGAGGCCGGCAGCCCCTGCATGTCTGGTAAACTGGAACTCCTGCAGGGCCCGGAGCGTATCGATTTCGGCTGGTGGGACAATGACTCAGTCGCCCGGGATTACTACATCGCAAAACACCATTCAGGGTCTCTGTACTGGATCTACCAACATTTGGATAACTCTCGGTGGTATCTGCATGGTATATTTTCATAAGTCACCACTGACTCACACTTAACGGAGACGACATGTCAGATATCTATAACCTTGAAATGAACGCCATCACAGGAGAGTCTGTTTCGTTTTCAGACTATCGTGAGCAGGCAATGCTAGTCGTGAACCTTGCCAGCCAGTGAGGCCTCACAGGACAGTACACAGGTCTGTGTGCACTAGAAAACGATCGAGACGATCTAAAAGTCCTTGGCTTTCCCTGCAACCAGTTTGGCGCGCAGGAACCCGGTAGCGACGAAGAAATTCTTGAATTCGCAAAAAGCAAGTACGACTGTAATTTTCAGTTGTTCTCCAAGGTAGAAGTGAACGGGGATGGCGCCTGTGACTTATACCAGCTACTAAAATCAGAGAAAGCCAACCCTGACGGCAAACCTGATATCGGCTGGAATTTCACTAAGTTCCTGATCGGCAAGGATGGCAAGGTACTCGCACGATTTGAACCGATGGTGACGCCAGAAGAAATCGCTGAGCAGTTAGAGGAACTATTGGCATAACAACGTGTCGACCTGATCCCGCACGCGGGGTCAGGTAACGCTAAGCACACGCACACCTCAAGGCCAAGGCTATCGCAAAGAACACCAGGAAAAGTCTATATGAGAGGCATTGCAATGGGGGGTGACCTGAGCACAGTTTCCTGAATTTAAGCACTAATTAGTCGAGCATAAAAAGCTCACCCTCGAACACCGTAGCGATGACATTCGCATCCCGTAGTGCGTCCTCTCCTTCCTCAATAGGATCACGGTCTATTACGGTGAAATCTGCAATCTTACCAGCACGAATGCTCCCGACCTCATCCTGCATACCTAGAACCGTTGCCGCATTAATCGTAATGGCACGCAGCGCATCCACCACCGAAACTGACTCTTCGATACCCGCAATGTTTCCCGCCGCATTCTGACGACTGCAAGCTATCCATGCGTTTTTTAGCGGGGTCGCTGGCGCCATGGGAAAATCCGAATGAAGCGCGACAGGAATATCATGCGCCAAAGAGGTCCCTAGCCTGGACATCGTGTAAGCCCGTTCAAAACCGACACTCTGTGTCGCATACTGTTCACTCAACTCAAACAGGTAATAAACGTTCGCAGAAATCATCGCACCCAACTTGCCAAGTCGCGCCACCTGTTCCGGGTTAGAAAAACCGAAATGTTCGATGGTATAGCCATGATTGAACCTGGGTTTCTCCCGTTGCATGTTCTCCAGCGTATCAATCGCGAGCTCCAGCCCAAGGTCACCGGTACAGTGAACATGGATCGCAAATTCCGCCTGCCAGTATTCACGGACAGTGGCTTCAAACTCCTCGGGTGTCATCAACCATTCACCATGATGGCCGTCCAGGTAACCGGGCTCTTGCAGCATCGCCAGTTCTGAGAAGAAAGCACCGTCAGTGAACACCTTGATGTGTTTACCGTGGCGGATTCGCGACGTACCACTTCCCTGAAGTTCATTGATGTGAGCCACGACCTCCTTGTGCCCACCTTTCAGGCGCGCCGTGGTTGCAGCATGAGGGACCCCTAACACTCTGAAAGGTACATTGGACTGGTCGAGAACACTCACAGAAAGCGTCCTCTCGAACTCGTAATCAAACAACCCGACGGCGAGATCGCCAACAGTCGTGTTCCCGCCTAGATGCACAATCTGCTTCAGCCTGCCCAGGCCCGTCTGAATCCATTCGTCTGACATAATAAATCGATTAAGTTTCTGGATGGCATATCCCAGACCAACTTCATAAAAATGACCACGTTCAAAATCGATCTGTTGCTTTGCACCAACTTTATCGAAGGTAATCTCCAGCAAGTCAAGCATTGCAGAATTCAGATAAACCTCGTGGAACGACCGATGCCAAACGACCATCGGCCGCGTACTCGATATTTCGTCTAGGAGTTCTCGACTCATGTCACCATGCCAAGACGCGTGGTAACCCCACGTAAAAAAAGGTTCATCGCCCGCCATCTCTGATTCCAGCGCGACAATTCTTTGTCGATAACGCTGCTGATCCGGGCAAGCCGGAACAGTTTGCCAGGGCAGTTCCCATTCCAGCGCTGTAACAAAATGCATGGGTAGCAAGACAGCCGCCATGACAGGATGTAGATGCGGGTCAATCAGGCCCGGTAAGATAACCGCATCACCGAAATCCACGATCTCATGTTCATCACGCGCCAACCAGGGTCCCAGGCTTTCCATAGACCCTACTTCAAGTATGCGGCCATCTCGCACAGCGACGGCCGTTCCATCCGGCCAGGAAGGATTCATCGTGATAATTTTTTTAGCCGTAAAGATTTTAATCGTCATTCGTTCCTACCCTTGCGTTAAACTGCCTTCTTGCCCTGTTCCAGATGACTTTTGTGACCGACTACGAAGACAAGAAAAAGAAATTCGATAGCATGATAACGCTCTACGGGCGAAAACCTGTACTCGAGATACTATTGGACCCAGACTCCAGTATTTTTAGGCTACACCTTTCAGCGTCGAATCAGCGGGGCGACACAATCACCCAAATCAGGAAACTCGCCGACAAAAGAAATATAGACATAGCGACACATCCCAAGGAAGCACTGTCACGCATCTCTAAAAATGCACGGCAGGATCAGGGCGTCGCTATCGATATAGCGCCGCCTAAATACCAGTCTGTCGACGAGATTTCTGATGGTGTGGGCCAACTACTGGCACTGGACGGGATTACAAACCCCCAAAACATGGGGATGATTATCCGCTCGGTTGCCGCATCACCAATGGATGGATTACTGCTACCCAGAAAGGGTTGCGCGAAAATTGACCCGCTGGTACATAAGGCAAGTGCCGGCACACTGATCAAATCGAGTATCTACCATTGTCCGACGATTGAATCCGGGCTCAAATCTCTTCGATCAAAGGGTTATCAACTCATTGGACTCGCGGGCGGCGTGGATCGCTCGCTGGGCGATATCGGAAATGCTGATGAAAAAATCGTCTTTGTGCTAGGCAATGAAACGACTGGCATCAGCGAATCCGTCCTAGCGCTGTGCGACGAACTGGTGTGCATCCCGCTTGAGTCGGGGGTTGAATCTATTAATGTTGCCATGGCGGCGACGCTGGTCGCTTTTCGCAAGACCTTCAATAGCACCTGATTCCAAAAGCGCTTATCCTCACGACATAAAAAGAGACGACATCATGAGTAATATTCCTAAGCACTGGGAAGTCCGGAAACTTGCTGGTGCCTTGGGCGCAGAAGTCTACGGGCCTGATATCAGTGATACCTCTCCTGTGGACATCGAAGCGATCAAGTCAATACTGCTTGAACACATGGTGATCTTTCTGCCTGATCAATCTCCTACAAAAGAAGCCCACATCCGTTTCGGCCGGCATTTCGGCGATCTTGAGGGACATCCGAATCTAAGTGTCGACACCGACCTCCCGCCAGAATTATTTCAGCTGCAGGCAAGTAAAGGCGGGGTCGCAGATGAATGGCATACCGATCTAACCTTCCAGGAACAGCCGGCACTGATGTCTATTTTGCACATGATCAAATGTCCTGAGACGGGCGGCGATACACTGTGGACCAGTCTTTACGCCGCTTACGATGAATTGTCAGATCCAATGAAGTCGATGTGTGATGGCCTGACAGCATTGCATGACGCCCTGCCTCACAACCGTCCCGAAGACATGACCATTCACCCGGTAGTTCGTGTGCACCCCGAAACAGGTAAGAAGGTCCTTTACGTTAACGAACACTTCACGCGCCGAATCGTGGAAATGAACGCGACTGAAAGCGAAGTAGTACTGAGTTATCTGACCCGGTGGGTCAGCAATCCCCGCTTTACGGTGCGCTATCACTGGCAGCCTGGAACCATCGGGATCTGGGATAACCGATGCACCCAGCACTTTGTGCTTAACGACTTTGAGGGTGAACGAATTATTCAGCGCGTAACAGTCGTCGGCGACCAGGTAGAAGGACACAGCGCACCGCTTTGGAAACCATGGGTTAGAGACGGAAGACTATCCGCTACCAGCCGTCATGATCGCCAGTTGTATATGTACCTAAAATCCAAAGACCGAATCGGTTAGCTTCTACCCCTTGATAAGAACAACGAATAGCATTCATGACCGGCCTTACTAGGGTTAGACTCGGCCTTTCATCGTTGGAGCCTGATTGTGACAAAACCACTGGATGACATTACCGTCATTGAAATTGACATCTGGATGGCCGCACCGAGCGCGGGTGCGATACTTGCTGACCTGGGCGCGAAAGTGATCAAAATTGAGCCCCTCTCAGGCGACCCCATGAGGGGCATGGGACGGCCTGCTAAGATCGAAGGGGACATCAAAGACTATGATTTCCAGTTCGACGTCGATAATCGGGGCAAACAATCCATCCAGCTGGACCTGACAAAAGATGATGCATTAGAGATCGTAAAGAAGCTCTGCGCAAAGTCTGAAATCTTCATGTGTAATTTACTCGCTAAACGACAAGAGAAGTTTGGCCTGGACCCAGTATCACTCAGCAAAGTGAATCCCAGAATCGTTCACGCTACCCTAACGGGATACGGCACACAGGGACCGGACGCATGGCGACCGGGATATGATGTGACGGCTTTTTTCGGACGTTCTGGTATGTACGACGCCATGCGGGAAGGCAGCAATGGCATTGTTCCAATGGCCAGAACCGCACAAGGTGATCACACCACAGGACTCGCCATGACTGGCGCTATTTTGGCAGCACTAAGGCAGGCTGAGAAAACCGGTCAATACCAGGCTGTTGAAACATCACTCTTTGAGACCGCCGTCTGGACCCAGGCAAC
>JABIVN010000408.1 GCA_018667205.1 Gammaproteobacteria bacterium
CAAATGTCCGCCAGATGACGGGCGACCCAGTCGGGCTCGACTTCCGGAATTCCAGCAAAAGTCACGTTAATAGGCGCCCAGGTGGGTTTCGAAACGGGTGCTTCAGGTTTACCGGACTTCAAGTTGGCGGGTACCGCTATATCGAGCTGTTTGGGGTGAGGCAGGCCGAGGTTGTTCATGTATCCGGCAAAATCCTCTTCCCGGGCATCGCCACCGATCCTGGGGTTGAATTTTTTTTCTTCGGTCACCGTTGAAACGGTGCGCCCCATATAGTCATGGCCCGGGTACAATAGGCACTCGTCCGGCAGGGAAAATATTTTCCCCCTGATACTGCCCCACAGGGTGTGAACATTACCCGATTGAAAGTCGGTTCGACCCGCGCCGCGAATCAACAAACAATCCCCTGTAAACGCCATCGTCTGATTGCTGGTCACAAACGTGAAACAGCCGTCTGTGTGACCCGGAGTCGAATGAGCCGTAATTGAATAGTTTCCGAATGCCAGCACCATGCCTTCTTCCAGTTCAATATCAATGCCAGCAGCGCCATATTTTCCGCATAGAGCGATTTGTGCCCCCTCGGACTCTTTCATCAGCCACGAGCCGGTCACGTGGTCTGCATGGACGTGGGTATCAACCGTATATTTTACTTTTAGGCCCAGTTCTCGAAGTAGTGCTGTATCCCGCGCATGCTGTTCAAATACCGGATCAATGATGATGGCATCATGGGAAACGTCACAGCCAATCAGGTAAGTATAGGTGGAGGAAGTCGTGTCAAAGAGTTGTCTGAAAAGCATCATCGCGAAAACAGTCCGTGTGGAGTGTTGTATTATCCACAAAATGAGTCACAGGCGTATTGCTCAGGGTCAATTGGCTTGCTCTGGAAGCGAATCATCCCGATATCCTTTCAGGTAACGGGATTGGCTGTGATGGCAGCGTTAAGCCGCTCTTTTCGTGTGATATTCCCTTGTGACTTTGCGCAACGTTGGCCTACTGTATTCGCTCCAAGCCCCTTTGGGCAGGGTGGATCGGTTGCTGGTAGAGCTGTTTGATTTTTGCAGGAGGAGAAAAACAATATCTTGACACTACGAGTAATTGCTTTCGTCTTTTTAGTGATGGCGAGTTCAGGTGGGCAGGCCTTTGAGACACCGTCAACGGCACCAGACTTTGTCGGGGGCATGGTTTGCAAGGGTTGCCATGAAAAGTCCTTCGGCAATTGGCAGGGCTCGCACCATGACCTTGCTATGCAGCGGGCGACGAGCGGGACGGTTTTAGGTGATTTTGACAATGCAAGCTTCATTCAATTTGGGGTGACTTCCGTCTTTTATAAGCGGCAAGGTCGGTTTTTTGTGCGCACAGAAGGCGAAAGTGGTGAGTTGCAGGAATTTGAAATCAGTTATGCCTTCGGTTTCTATCCACTTCAGCAATATCTCATTGATTTTTCGGGCGGTAGAAAACAGGCACTCAGTATCGCCTGGGATTCAAGGTCGGCAGAACAAGGTGGGCAAAAGTGGTTTCATCTTTACCCGGACGAAAAAATCAGCCCCGGGGACGTCCTGCATTGGACCAAGCCAAGCCAAAACTGGAACACCGCCTGTGCAGAGTGTCATTCAATGAACTTGCAAAAGAATTACGACGTCGAGAGTGCCAGCTTTGATACGACTTGGACGGATATTGATGTGTCCTGCGAGTCCTGTCATGGCCCTGGATCGAATCATTTGAATTGGGCTAAAAGAGTCCCCGGATGGGATAGCATGCAGGATTCTCTAGGGCTTCTTTTACACTTCGATGAACGAGAAGGGGTCCTTTGGCAAACAGACCCAACCAGTGGCAAGCCAGTTCGCAGCGAGCCAAAAGTCACCGATAAAGAAGTAGAAGCGTGCGCGCGTTGTCATTCGCGGCGTAGTCCAATCAGCGAAAATTACGTTCACGGGGAGCGGCTTATGGATCATTATTTACCCCAAACGCTCGACGCCGGAATGTACCATGACGATGGGCAAATTGAGGGTGAAGTCTATGTGTATGGCTCTTTTCGCCAGAGCAAGATGTATCAAGCCGGCGT
Source organism: Gammaproteobacteria bacterium (assembly GCA_018667205.1). GTDB lineage: Bacteria > Pseudomonadota > Gammaproteobacteria > Pseudomonadales > Azotimanducaceae > UBA9659. The sequence continues at coordinate 2,060 of JABIVN010000408.1, forward strand.
CACCTGCAGCGATTGTCACGAACCCCACAGCAACGAACTAAAACTACCAGGAAATACCGTTTGCCTGCAGTGTCATGAGGCGAAGACTTACAGCAAGGTCAACCATCATTTCCATGAGACAGAAGGCCCAGGTGCGGCCTGTGCTGGCTGTCATATGCCTGCAAAAGACTACATGATCGTCGACCCACGTCATGACCACAGCCTGCGTGTTCCGCGGCCCGATCTCTCCGAGAAATTCGATACTCCAAACGCTTGCACTAATTGTCACTCGGATAAAGGTGCCAGCTGGGCCGCGGATAAAGTTCGAACATGGTATGGGCGAGATGCTAAAGGCTTTCAGGGATATGCCGCCGTGTTATCGGCTGCTCGCCGGGGAGAATCGGCAGCGAGTGATCAACTCGCTGAGTTGATAAGAGATACATCTACCCCTGAGGTTGCCCGCGCTACCGCACTGATGGAGTTAGGTCCGTCGTTGAGCTTGCAGACGATCGATGTGCTACCGCTTGCGCTATCTGATGATGATCCGGCAGTTCGTTCTGCCGCTGTGTCGATTCTCGATCGGACGCCGCACGATGTTCGCGCCCGGCTAGCATTTCCGATGCTGGAGGACCCTGTCAGAATGGTCCGCATTGAGGCCGCGCGTGTTCTCGCGGCGATTTCTACGGGTGACCTTGGAGCGAAGCGTCGCGCGCTTTTAACCCGCGTGGAAAATGAATATATCGCCGCGGAAATGGCAAGTGCAGAGCGACCAGAGGCATGGACTAACCTTGGCAACTTTTACGTGTCAAAGCGGGACTGGCCAAAAGCGATTAGGGTCTATCGGAAGGCGATCGACACTGACCCCGTTTTTGCGCCAGCCTATATCAATCTTGCTGACGTCCACCGGATACTCAGTGACGAGACCAGCGCAGAGAAAGTCCTAAGGAAAGGCTTGGTGTGGAATGAAGGTGACGCAACGATTCACTATACGCTTGGGTTGTCTCTTATAAGGCAAAGTCGTATCGAAGAGGCCGTTATTGAGTTGGCGATCGCGGCCGGCAGCACCGTAACTAACGCGCGTTATGTTTACGTCTATGCCGTTGCGCTGGACTCTACGGGCAAGACCGTGGACGCTATCAGCGTCTTAACGAGGGCTCACAACGAGTACCCTAACGATCAGGACGTCTTGCAGGCGCTTATCGCCTTTAATCTAGAGCTTGGGAACGATGAGTTGGCGAGGGACTATAGGCGTAAACTTGCCGTGGCTAGATAGGCATGGCGCGTGACTGAACTGTGTTTGAACTGTGTTTGAGAGAATGATGACGACGATTAATATAAAAGTTTTTAGAAGGCTACCAGAGCAGTTCAAGATAATTAGTCCCAGTAACGATAGGGCCTGAGTTTTGGCAGTAAAATTCGCGTTCATCTAAAGAGTAAATTAGCTCACTAATGGAAAAACACTCAAGCGATCAAGACCATCCACGTTACGCCTGGCTAATGGTGGCCGTTGTTTTCACGATCAGTGCATTGGCATTCGGAGCCCTGGGTTCTATTTCGGTGTTCCTGAAACCGCTTACCTCAGAATTTGGATGGGGCAGGGGACAGACGTCTTTTGGATATACCACCATCTCATTTGCAGCGGCTGTCTTTGGCATTTTCTGGGGGTTCGTTGCAGACCGCCATGGGACGAGATGGTTTGGCGTTGTTGCGGCAATCTTCATGTCATTTAGTCTCTTTATGCTGAGCAGGCAAGATTCTATATTTGAGTTTTATGCCTACTATTTTTTGTTTGGTGCTTTTGGGACGGCGATGGCCACAACACCGCTCTATGCAAACGTTGGTTTCTGGTTTCGGCTGAATCCGGGCCTCGCGTTAGGCATCGCCGCAGCGGGAGGAGCGGTCGGTCAGGCGCTGGTTCCGTATCTGTCTGGTCTGAGTATTACGGCCTACGGGTGGCGGACGACATATGAGTATCTTGCGTTAAGCTATCTGATTATCGCGTTGCCGATCGGTTTTCTCATCAGAGAGTCCCCGTGGCGTGAGCGAGTAAGGGTAGAACCAAAGACTGACTTTCGAGAATTCCCATTGTCTGAATTAGAGGTCATTGTATGGATAAGTGTGGCAGTGATTTTTTGCTGCAATTGCATGGCGGTTCCTATTGTGCATCTTGTCCCGATGCTGACTGACCAGGGGAATACACTTGAGTATGCCGCAAGAGCGCTGTTGATTCTGATGATGGTTGGTGCTCTTGGCCGCATTATGGGCGGTAAGCTGGCCGATACAATTGGTGCTTTACCTGCATATATGTTGATGTCCGTTGGCCAGACCGTGTCTGTTATGTGGTTTCCGCATGTCGAAGGCCCAACTGCTTTGTACCTGCTTGCGATCTTTTTCGGGTTCACCTATTCCGGTGTGATGTCCAGCCTGCTGATCTGTACTCGTATGATGGTCAGCGCTAGGTTTGCGGGTCGCGCCATGTCGATCACGGCCTTCTTCGGATGGGGTGGTATGGGGATGGGCGGGTTTGTCGGCGGATACTTTTACGATGTGACTGGAAACTACGAGTGGTCATTCGGTTTTGCCAGTGCAGCAGGGGTTGTGAATCTTTTTGTGTTGACGCTTTTCTATTTTCGTATCAGATACAGGATGAAGGCAGTTCACGCCAGGTTAGGGGTATCACTGTAGAGTGTCCGTATGAACTTCGCCGTCATTCATGATGGCATGAGGGACCGTTTGTCAGTCTGTTGGCGCTTGAAGCCTTGAACTGCCTTTGGGTTTTCAGTGGGTAGGCGATTATTTTAAGGCATGAGATGGTTGCCGCTATCCCAGTGTTGCCTTCTATCCCAATATTGCCTGGCCGAGTCTAAGGCGAGGTACATTACCGGCCAGCTTAAGACACATAGCTCAAGACACATAGCTCAAGACACATAG
>JABIVN010000409.1 GCA_018667205.1 Gammaproteobacteria bacterium
ATGACGGTTTTGGTCCCATTCTTGCTGGCTTTCGCGGTTAAAGAGGCAAATCATGAGCACTAAAGAGGTATTACTTAACCCACTATTCGTCAATAACCCAATTGGGTTGCAGATACTTGGTATCTGTTCGGCGCTGGCGGTCACTACCAAGATGAGCGTAGCACTCGTTATGTGTATTGCACTGACTTTGGTGACCGCGTTTTCGAACCTGTTTATCTCTATGATTCGAAACCAGATTCCCGGCAGCATCCGGATCATCGTGCAGATGACAATCATCGCTTCATTGGTGATCGTAGTCGACCAGGTGTTGGGCGCAGTCGCCTATGATATCAGCAAGCAACTTAGTGTCTTTGTTGGGTTGATCATCACAAACTGTATCGTTATGGGGCGAGCGGAAGCTTTCGCGATGCAAAACCCGCCAGGGTTAAGCTTTCTTGACGGTATTGGCAACGGGCTTGGTTACAGTATAGTTCTTATGCTGGTTGCCACTATTCGCGAATTTTTTGGATCAGGCAGCCTGTTTGGATACGAAATCCTGCCATTAGTCACCAACGGCGGCTGGTATTCACCGATGGGTTTGATGCTTTTGCCACCTAGTGCATTCTTTATTATTGGTCTGCTGATCTGGGCCCTACGTGCCTGGAAGACAGAGCAGATTGAAGAGCCCGAATTTGAAATTGGCGGTCACACCGCATTGTCCAAGGTATAGGGGGGCTTAACTATGGTCGAATATTATTTAAGCCTGCTTGTTCGCGCCGTCTTTATTGAAAATATGGCGCTCGTGTTTTTTCTTGGCATGTGCACGTTTATTGCTATCTCAAAGAAGATCGAGACTTCCATGGGGCTTGGTATTGCAGTTGTCGTCGTCCTGACAATTACTGTTCCCGTTAATAACCTTCTGTATCAGTATTTGCTGGCCGATGGAGCATTGGCCTGGGCCGGATTACCTGACGTTGACCTAAGTTTCCTTGGTTTCCTGTCTTATATCGGTGTGATTGCGGCGATCGTTCAGATTCTGGAAATGTTTCTTGATAAGTATGTACCCGCTCTCTACAACGCGCTCGGCGTATTTCTGCCCCTGATTACGGTTAACTGCGCCATCCTGGGAGCATCTCTTTTCATGGTGAATCGTGACTACAATTTCGCCGAAAGCGTAGTGTACGGTTTCGGCTCAGGACTTGGCTGGGCAATTGCCATCGTCGTTCTGGCGGGCATACGGGAAAAGATGAAATACAGTGATGTACCTCAAGGTCTGCGAGGCCTTGGAATCACTTTTATTACCGTAGGTTTGATGTCACTTGGGTTTATGTCATTCGGCGGCATTTCACTTTAGGTATTTTATGCTAGGCAATTTTATTGTCGGCAAGGTTCTGCGGGTTAGTGATAACCCGGGATTGAACAGGTTTTCAGAGTCCAGATATGAACATTATTGAAGTTGTTTTGGGTGTAGGTATGTTTACGGTGATCATTATGATGCTCGTATTTGTCATTCTTTATGCTCGCAGATTACTGGTGAGTACCGGTCAAGTGACGATAGAAATTAATGGTGACCCGGAAAAGACAATCACCTGTAGCGCCGGTGGAAAGCTGCTGAATACCCTGTCGGATGCCGGTATTTTTCTCTCTTCCGCCTGTGGTGGCGGTGGCACTTGCGCCCAGTGCCGCTGCGTCGTGATGGAAGGCGGTGGGTCGATGCTTTCTACTGAAGAGGGTCATTTTACCCGAGGTGAAGCGAAGGACGGCTGGCGGTTGTCATGTCAGACGGCGGTTAAGCAAGACCTTAAAATCGAAGTGCCTGCCGAGTTCTTCGGCGTTAAGCGTTGGGAGTGTGATGTCATTTCCAATGAAAATGTCGCGACATTTATTAAGGAACTGATACTAAAGTTACCTGAAGGCGAAGAAGTAAACTTCCGTGCCGGCGGTTATGTCCAGTTTGAGATTCCTCCCTATGATATCGACTATAGGGATATTGAAGTCGAGGAAGAGTACGCAGGCGACTGGGAAAAGTTTGGTGTCTTTGAACACAAGTCGGCCGTTCCCGAACCAACGATTCGAGCTTACTCGATGGCGAATTACCCTGATGAAAAAGGCGTCATGAAATTTAATATCCGTGTTGCGTCACCACCACCGGGTACAGAGTTTCCTCCTGGGAAAATGTCTTCTTACCTGTTCACCAAAAAGCCTGGTGATAAGGTGACTATTTTCGGACCGTACGGAGAGTTCTTTGCCAAAGAAACCGAGGCAGAGATGGTGTTCATTGGTGGTGGCGCTGGTATGGCCCCAATGCGTGCACATATATTTGATCAATTGTTGCGAATTCACACTGGCAGAAAGATCACCTTCTGGTACGGTGGACGTAACCAGCGCGAACTTTTCTACGTAGATGAGTTCGACAAGTTGGCCGCAGAGAACCCAAATTTTGAATGGCATGTTGCGTTATCGGATCGGGGTATCGAGGGTTGGGAGGGCTATACAGGCTTCATTCACAATGTACTTTTTGATGAATACCTAAAAGAGCATGTTGCGCCGGAAGACTGCGAATACTACATGTGCGGGCCTCCAATGATGAACTCAGCGGTGATCGGCATGCTCGAAGACCTGGGGGTTGAACGAGAGAACATCTTCCTCGATGACTTTGGCGGATAGGTAAAAGGCGCTTCTGGCGCCTTTTTTATGGGTGAATTTTGAAGGAGATAGTTCAAAAAGCGGGTGCTGATTACGCGGGTCGCGCCTGCATCTTCTCGGCTGTTGTCGAGTATCCGGCATCTTCGGGGATACAGATATAGTTGCCGTCTTCTCTCTGCTCAGACCAGGGCAGGATAGATACGACTTTTTTGTCTGCTGCTGCCCTCATGGCATCAGCAACATTTGAGCTTTCCCCCAGCATCTCTACGTTAACGCGAGTCGGGAAGATAATAGTATAGGTGCCGTCTGAGTTGCCCTTGATGGCGTTGTCCGATGAAATCCATACTGAATCCACGGATTCGTATCCGTCGTGAATGGCCAGATGGTCTGATGGGGCGACGGCTAAATAGAAGTGAGTATCGAAGCGTTTGGGTAGCATCTCCGGTGTAATCCAGTGAGCAAAGTGCTGCAGCGTGTCACAGGCAAGTCTGAGCTGTTCTTTTTCAAGGAACTGGTTCAGGGAAACGTCGCCCCGGTTTAACGGGTCACGATAGTGCTCAAGGGTACGCAGCCTCTCGCCTGACACTAGAGCGTTCGAGCCGTTCTCTCGGGCTAACAAAATACCACATTCCTCGAAGGCTTCTCTAATGGCACCTGCCATC
>JABIVN010000410.1 GCA_018667205.1 Gammaproteobacteria bacterium
CAGACTAGGCGTTAAACCAGCACAAACGGCTCTGTCCTGGGTGCTTAACCAACCAGGCATAACCTCACCTATCATCGGTGCATCAAAACTTGAACAGCTAGAAGATGCGCTCGGTGCCATCGAGCTTGAACTGAGCGAGGCGGATCAAACTTACCTGGAAGAAGCCTACACACCCCACACAATTTTGGGACACACCTAATGAAAATTGGCGTTTCATTACCCATACGTGAGATGGCTGGCGATCTGGGCGCGATTCGCGCCTTTGCTGAATTGGCAGACGAATTAGGTTTCACACACCTTCGAATCCCAGAACAAATCCTGCGTCCAGGGTCGGGTTATCTTCATGAATCGATGACGCTATTAGCCTGGGTTGCAGGATTCACTCGAAACATTCAGCTTGTCCCATCGGTCATCATCTTACCCAATCGGCAAACTGTTCTGTTCGCCAAGCAAGCAGCCGAATTAGATGTGTTAACCGGTGGTAGGACACGAATTGGCGTGGGCGTAGGTTCCAGCGAAGCAGAGTATGGATACCTGGGTATGGATTTCCATACCAGAGGCCGCCGTTGTGACGAGCAAATGCAACTTCTGAAGTTGCTCTGGACCCAGGAACAAGTTGAGTTTAATGGTGAGTTCGACCAGGTCAGCGGCGCGGGACTCAATCCGTTGCCGGTACAACGACCTATTCCCATGTGGATTGGCGCCCGTTCAATGCCAGGCGAACGAGTGATTCGAAGGATTGGTCAACTCGCTGACGGCTGGTTTGTTCTCTGCAATCCCGATGACTTTCTCGGTTTGCAAGACAAAATTGCGCAGCAGGCCATCGCGATCGGCCGAGATCCAAGCGAGATAGGAACTGAAGCTGGTGTAGCCGTGGTTGGTCCCCGCGAGCACGAGTGGCAATCTCGAGTCAGTCATTGGCGTAAGGAAGGGCTCGACTATCTATGTCTTAGGACATTGGGGGCAGGTCTAACGCCCAGTGAGCACTTGAAAAAACTGGAGGAGATTGTCCCGCTTATCCCCATAAGTTAAGACTAGAAATTTAAGGTTTAGTCCTTTAACTCACGAATCAGCTTTCGGATTCAATGAATCATCAGTCCGATCATCGGCATCAACTCTAAGATGTGAAAGCGCGGACTGTAGGCTCTCTAATTTAAAAGGCTTGCCCATAAACGCGGTGATATGGTTTTCATCGAGAAGCGGCGAGACGTTTCCGCTCATCATCAAGACCTTAATTTGACTATTCACTTTGCGTAGGCCCTCTATCAATTCAGTGCCTTTGATTTGGGGCATGTTTTGATCGGTAATGACCAAGGCAAAGTCTTTTGGCGAGGACTTAAAGCGGTCCAGCGCTTCGTAGGGTTGCGTGAATGATTCCACCTCAAAACCCAGCGTCGTCAATAATCTTGCCGTCACATCTACAACCCATTCCTCATCATCAACCAACATGATGCGGCGCTTGTTGACCTTAGGTGGTCTCAACTGAACCACCGTCCCTGATGAGGACTCCTCAGCTATTGGAAAATAAATGCGGAACCGAGTGCCTCGATCAACTTCTGAGTCAACGTCAATATAACCACGGTGTGCAAGCACAATGCCGTGCACAATACTGAGCCCCAGACCTGTACCAGGTCGATCTCCGAAACCCAGACCATCCGACGAGTAAAACGGATCGAATATCTTCTGCTTCATGGCTTCAGGCATCCCACGCCCCGTATCCACGACATCTAGAACTGCATACTGTCCCGGCGCTAATGTCGACCCTAGCGGCACTTCGCCGGCGGCTAACTGAGCGAGCTCGAGTTCAAACGACAATTTACCGGCTTGCTCTTTCATTGCCAGCGCCGCATTGGTGCCAAGGTTCATCAGCATTTGTTGGATCTGGGTTGCATCCCCATTAATCCAGACAGGTTGCACCGGGTGATTCACGCTGAGCTGAATGTCCCGCGCCAAACTACCCTTGAGCAAACCGACAGTTTCGACCAGCACATTGTTGACATCCAGGGACTTGAATTGCCCTTCATCAATCTGAGTGACGCTAACTATTCTGGCAACGAGCTCCGCCGCACGAGTCGAAGCTTGCTCAATGTTGCGAATAAACTCTTCAACCTCACCCTGCCCCCTCACTTTATCCAGCGCGAGACTGCTATAGCCTGTAATCGCTGTCAGAATATTATTGAAGTCATGGGCGATACCAGCTGAAAGCGTACCCAAAGAGCTCAGCTTTTCTCTGAAGCGAACTGATTTTTCTAGGCTGCGTAATTCGGTGATATCCGTTCCCGATGCCAGAATCATA
>JABIVN010000044.1 GCA_018667205.1 Gammaproteobacteria bacterium
AAATCAGCAACCTGACTGCCCCCCAACTCTCCCTTAGTGGTTACCAACGTTTCGGGCACAGGTATACCGAAATCTGGCGCATGCCGCGCGAAAAACACTTTGGAGTTCATGTCCTGGCTGATTCGCAGTCTGTTCGGGTCAGCGTGAATGACCTTGTTAGATCCTGATGTGAGGTACAGCGTAAAAGTTTCAGTATCCGGGATATCTTTCGCAACTGACTCGTAGAAACCTTGCTTGGGATGATAGTGCCAGTGCTGCGCGGGAATCGTCTGTATCCCCATACATTCGAAGAAGCCCGAAAGACGTTTCAGGCGCTTTGGCCAGGGCGCCTGACTGAAAGCGTCGTACAGCATAAGGTGATCGCTAGGCTTTCCGATACCTATCAGTGCCACCTGCAGGAAGCCCATCAGGTCCTTCAGGGATTCGAACTCTTCGGTCTGTTTGGGCGTCAGGTTGTCAGCGTCGAAGTGCAACTCGATATCGTCCGCGGACATGGCATAGGTCGTGCTCTGAGGGATTCCTGGGCTGAAGTTCGCGACGCGCATACTTTTCTCCTAGATGATTTAAGTCTGATATTCTCGAAGTCAGTGGGCCACGTCAACTCAGCGTTAGCATTTAGTATTGAAGGGAAATTTTTGGAAAGCGACCCCTATGGCGTGTCGGGTCTAAAGCAGGCCATATGGTGTTCTTGAGAAAGTTTGCAGAACAACAAGAAAGCCCTAAACCCAAGCCTTGCTCGATAACGCAGGCCCAACGGTTCACGGGCGTGTTCGCCACTGATATCCAGAAATGTCTTTGCTAATTGCGGGGCCCGCCTTCGGATTGCCCAGCGCGCCTTACGTGGAGAAAAGAATGCGGAGAAAGGAATGTGGCGAAAACGATGTGGCGAAAAGACCATCACCTAAAGGACTATTACAGCAATATTTTGTCGACGAGCTAATTTTGCAGCAGCTTAGTGCCTGTTGTACTGTGTTGTAAGAACAAAATAGTTAGCAGTACCGATAGCCCTTAAATTATTCATTCATCAAGGACACTTTAGTTATGAAAAAATTCACGTTCGGACTACTTATGACTGCTCTCACCAGCCTGGTGTACGCCGGTGAACCCGAAGGCCCCCATGATGGTGCAGACTGGCAGCTATGGGCCTATTCTTCTGCCGCGCCTACCCCACTGGGCAGCAATGCCACTGTTCTTGCACTTGATGGCTCGGTGTTGCGTAAAGGCAGCAATGGCTGGACCTGTATGGTTGGAAATCCGCGCCCGGCACCCAAGGGTGGGTGGGCCAGTGCCCATGACGCCATGCCGATCTGTACCGACCAGGTGGGTATGAAATGGATGAGCGATTTTATGGCCGGAAAAGACCCCAGCATCGAGCGTGATGCCTATATGTGGATGCTTCATGGTGATGTAGGCGAAGACAACACTACCGCTGGGATCCTCAACAAAGCCGATGCGGCTGACCCTTCCCAATGGATCGAATCTGGACCGCACCTGATGATGTTGCCCAGAGATCCGTCTTCTCTCGATGGTATGGACGACGACTTTAACAGTGGCGCTCCCTATGTCATGTTCCCGGGTACGCCGGGCGCGCATGTGATGATCCCAGTCCACGGGTACTACGATTATCAGGCGCCAGAGTAACCGATGCTGCCAGCCAGAGGCCAACAATGATCTTTGGCTGGCTGTTTAGCCGGTATCATTGACCCAAAAATTGACCCAAAATATTGCGGAAGATCCCAGATCATAACGCCGCACAGCCACCGCCATTGAACGCCGCAACCAACAGCCAACGCTAATCTACTTTGGATTAACCCAAGCACATCACCCCCCGCTCGGTAAGACAGCCCAATGGGAGTATGAAGGCGATGCAAAGGTGGGCTATTTCATCTACCATTGCCGGCCTGCAGTTCTGGTAGGAAACTACCAAAAAATAACCCTGCAAAGCTTAAGTTTATTGTCCACTACCAGCGTAATAATATGATGTTAAAAAACAGCGCGTTTCTGTGCGCCGCTATAATCGCCCTTTCAACGGGCTGTTCTTCAACCGATGTAGGAACAAAATTAGCAGATTATGGTGAGGGTGGACTTGCTTCAGCGCAGGTTGTTTCAGGCAAAACTATCTTGATGAGCCCCCGCCTTGAGGATGTCACGCCGGACAGTTTTAATATTCGTTATGTCGAATTTTCGTTTGGATACGGCACGCCAATGAATGTCAGGGACATGGCAATAGCGCAGTGCGAATCGGTGGGAAAAGTGGCTATTTATAAGGCCTCCTCAAGGGGCCTGGTCCAGGGTAATACTGTCAAAGCCTACTATGAGTGCAGATCTCAAGACTAGAAGACCCTGGGCTGTCTGTTGGTTGATTTGATCTTTATCGTTTGCTTCGAGCCTAACGATAGAAAATGGGATTTGCAGAGAGCAGCCTAGCGCTGATCACCAGCCTAGGTTCCTTTATGGTCATCAACCAAAAAACACCCCAATGAAAAAAGATAATTCGAACACGGTTTGAGTAGCGCCAGTTTCATCGTTAGGCTAGTACGGCACACGACAGAAGCTTCAAATTTTTATGAAGCTTTTCCAAAACACTTCTTTAGGCGTTTAACGCGCCAGGAACGCGAATGAAAATAGTATGGTTAGCTTTTATCTTGAGTTGGTCGGCTTTAGCGACAGCTAAGGGGGCGACTGCCGGTGAATATGGCGCCGC
>JABIVN010000411.1 GCA_018667205.1 Gammaproteobacteria bacterium
CCTGCCAGCAGCAGGAAGCTATGTCGTCTAGCGGCCAATTCGCTTCAATGACACAGCGCGTGTCGTAGCGCGGGGCGTAGCGCGGGGCGTAGCGCGTGACTTAGCGCGGGACTCTGCCCCGGTCTCCTCGATGCGGCTCACGCTGTAGGTCACAAAGTGAAATGAAAGGTTCCTGAACACCGAACGGATGCGTAGAATTTGCGTTTTCCAAGCGCATCCTAAAATCAACAATGTTTCAGATCCCCACGATACTTAAAAGAACAAGCTGGCGCTGGCCATTGGCACTGACGTTGTTTACCTGCGCTATGTTGGGATTATCCAGCGGCGTAAGCCTGACAGAGCGGCCAGATGTTGTCGATGGATCACTACTCGACAAGGCTTACTACAGCCTGGGCCTTTTCGTCGTCGGTGGGCTTGATATTGGATTGCCAACAGGGGGCCCACTGCTGGGCCGGATCTTGCTGTGGATTGCGTATTTTGGATCACCGCTGTTAGCTGCGTCGGCGGTGATGGAAGCCCTGCTTATCGTCATTTCGAAGGAGCGCTGGCAACTACGGCGAATAAAAGATCACATTGTTATTGTCGGCTCGGGGGATCTTACCACCAGTTACCTGCGGGTATTGCGCCAGCAACCCGATTACATTCCGGTGATTGTGGTGGATCACGCCATTGATCCTGTTCGTGAACATGAACTGGCAGAAACCTTTGGCGTGACGGTGATCAAGGGTGACGTGACGCATGATTTCATGCTTCGGAGACTACGCTTACATCGAGTCCGAAGAGTCATGCTTCTGGGCGGCGATGATTTTGTCGCTTTTGAGGCTGCAAGCAAGATCCTGCGGCTTTATCCAAAACTGGCTTCACAGATCGTGTTGCATGGCCGCAGTTTAAGGTTTTTACGCGCCATGCAGAATACGCAGATTGCCAACCAAGTGACCTTGTTTAACTCGTACAACCTGGCAGCCAAAGGGCTGGTTAACTCTGCGCTGATAGCTCACTTCAAAAAAACAAATTACCAGGACACCGTGGTCATCGCTGGCTTCGGTCTCTTTGGCCAAACCATTTTGGAAGAATTGCAGATGAACGCCGGTGATGAAATAAATCTGGTGGCGATTGTCGATAAACAGGCCTATCGCCGCGTGCAAATCGTTGATGAACAACAAAAATCCGGTGTCTTTTACGAACGTAAGATATATCAAGGCGATACCACCCATCCTGACGTTTGGCGACAGCTGACCGATGATATTGATTTAAATCGCGGCGAACCTGTGGTGATCATGGGCACCGGCGATTCTGCGAATAATCTGCGCACCGCGCTATGGATCAAGCAGCACCATAGTAACGCACTGCTTTTTGCCAGAACTAACGACACCTCCGAGTTCGCACAGGCGGTTGGTGACGAGCATGGCGTACACTGCACCAGTATTACGCAACTCGTCGAGGACAACATCCCGTTGGCATGGACCGGTTTAGATAAACTCGTTTAAATTCAATATCTTGGTGCCTGTCACCGTTTACGGGTATTGTCTTTTAGGAAAGTTTTCGCCGTCTGCCACTCAAATGTCGCTCTCACCAACCGCGACTTAACCTAAAGCGCAAGCACTGCCAGCCTTAATCCGTTAATCGCTCGCATTCAATACAAGTGGCTTACCCTGAATAACCTTTTTTTAGGCAGGGATAAGCAATCCAAGATGCAAGCCTGTTCACCTTGCTTTTGGCCCGAAGTAACGTAAGATTTCTGCATTCAAGTGTTTAACAGGGAGTTTTTAATGGCAGATGCACAATTTGTAACAGGTCAACAAACTGCGGTTGGTTCTACCAACAAGGTACTCCGCAGTACTTACATGCTGCTATCGATGACGCTGGTTTTCAGCGCGATCATGGCGGGTGTCGCGATGAAGATGAATGCGCCCTACATGGGATGGATTCCTCTTATTGTTGCTTTCGGACTACTGTTTGCCATCAACAAGATGCGTAACAGCGTCTGGGGTATCGCCCTTGTTTTCGCTTTCACCGGCATCCTTGGCTTCTCGCTCGGGCCCATCCTAAACTTTCATATGCAGTCGGCTGGCGGAACGCAAGTTGTCGTCACTGCGCTGGCATTAACCGGTATGATTTTCTTTTCACTCTCCGGCTACGTGCTGACCACAAAGAAAGATTTCTCTTATATGTCCGGCTTCCTGATGACCGGCATGTGGGTCGTTATTGGTAGCATCGTGTTATTGTTCGTCGGTAACATGATGGGCTGGGAGATATCAGGGCTGCACCTTGCGATTTCAGCCGCGATTGTGATTCTGATGTCAGGTTTCATCCTGTTTGATACCAGCCGAAGCATCAACGGCGGCGAAACCAACTACGTGATGGCGACTGTTTCGCTCTACCTGAGTATCTTCAACCTGTTTACCGCTTTATTGCACCTAATAGGGTTCAGCAACGATTAAAACATTTACCGTTAAACAAGCCCTGCCATGCGTCTCATGCCGGGGCTTTTTTATGTCTGCTGACCGATGAATTTCGCCATCGTCGTGCACGGCGGGCCCTATTCCAGTCAGGCCTGCCTGTCCGCGCTGAAATTCGCCAAGGCTGTGCTCGCGTCTGGCCACAGTATCAATCGGGTGTTCTTCTATCACGATGGTGTCTATACGGCGAATAGCCTGATTGCGCCGCCCCAGGATGAAGCCCCCGTCAGCAGGCAATGGCAGGAATTCGGCACGGGCAACAAGATTGAACTGATCGCCTGCATCGCTTCGTGTCTGCGCCGGGGAATTCTGGATGAAACCGAAGCAGGCAGGTATGAAAAATCAGGCAGTAACATCGCACCAGGGTTCACCATATCCGGACTCGGCCAACTGATAGACGCATCGATCAACGCCGATCGCGTCGTTACCTTCGGGGTGTGACATGAGTTCAATGCTGTTTGTGTTCTCCCGTCCACCACACGGCAGCATTAATGCCCAGGAAGGTCTGGATGCGCTTCTGATGGGCTCCGCTTTTACCGCCTGCAGCGTTCTGTTCGTGGGTGATGGCGTGCTGCAATTGGTTACTGGTCAGTCGACTGACGCGTTGGGGACCAAAAACTTTTCATTGAGCTTTGGCGCATTAAAAGACTATGGCGTTACCCGCATCGCCTGTTCAATGCCCGATCTGCTCGCGCGCGGCCTTCACAAAAGCGATTTTTTAATTGAGGTTGAGCCGCTGGATGCCGCAGGCATGCAAGCGCTTATCCGTCACCATGACAAGGTGCTGAACTTCTAATGATCCTGCACACCATCAACAAGGTAGCGGGGCTTGCGCTATGCCAGCACCTGATCGCCGCAGATGACAAGGTCGTACTATTGGAAGACGGCGTCTACCTGGGGCTCCAGCCCCTGGCCTTTTCAATATGTGCGATCCGTCTGGATGTCGAAGCACGGGGCTTGGTCGGTCGCCTGAAAGAACCCGTTGAATTAATCGATTACAGTGATTTTGTAAGTCTGTGCACAGAGGCGGATAAGATCTGCTCGTGGTTTTAGCCGTGACCAGCCACCCAGAGACCGACCAGGAAGGGTTCCTCAGAAACACCAGCGACTGGACTCATGCAATCGCGCAGCAATTGGCCGACCTTGACGGTATTACCCTGACGGACGATCATTGGCAAATCATTGAACTAGTCCGCGATTATTACCAGCGCTATCGCCTGTTTCCGGCTAACCGAGTTCTGGTCACTAAAGTCCGGGAGGCCTTCGGGGAAAGCAAAGGTAACAGCATCCATTTAATGACCCTGTTTACCGGTAAACCCGCAAGGCACATTGCCAAAATTGCTGGCCTGCCCAAGCCACCTAACTGCGATTAAAGTCTACCACTTCGCCGACGATGATCAGCGTGGGAGACTGCACCTGGGCCCTGGCAGCAATGCCTGTAATAGTTTCCAGCGTCCCCTTGAACACCTGCTGTTCCGGTGTCGTTCCCTTAGAGATGATGGCGACCGGGGTTCCTGCATCCCGCCCATGGGCAACAAGTTGCTGGCAAATGCTCGCAAGCCCGCCTAGCCCCATATAAAAAACAACCGTCTCGTTTGCATGTGAAAGCTCCTTCCAGGCCAGGTCCACCTGGCCATTCTTTGGATGCCCAGTCACAAAACGAACGCTTTGGGATAATTCCCTGTGGGTCAGTGGAATACCCGCATACGCTGCACAACCAGCGGCTGCTGTGATACCCGGCACGACCTGAAAGGGAATCTTTTTTTCAATGAGCGCTGTAATTTCTTCGCCACCGCGGCCAAAGATAAAAGGATCGCCGCCCTTTAACCGAAGTACGCGGTTGCCTTCCTGTGCAAGCCTTACCAACAGCTCATTAATGTCTTCCTGGTTGGTCGACTTGTAGCCAGAGCGCTTGCCAACGAATTCCAGCGTGGCATCTCTACGCACACGGTCCAGCACCCGGGGGGACACCAGGTTGTCGTACAACACAACATTCGCTTTCTGCATCAATTGAAGGGCTCGAAGCGTTAGCAGGTCAGGGTCGCCAGGACCGGCTCCAACAAGGTACACCTCGCCGGCCAAGGTTGAGATGTCATCTGCAAACAGGTGAATATCCGCTTTTTCACCTTCACCGGACATGGCGAGTTCTGCCCCCGGAGACGCCATAAAGGCTTCAGTGCGGCGCCGACGAGATTCAATGTCAGTGAAGACCTTTTTCAATTTCTCCCGCCTTGAGCCAAGATATTTGGCCAGCACGCTAATCCTTTCCGGCAAGGTTCTTTCAATCAACTCTCGAACAAATCTGGTGAGTACCGGCGCTAGTCCAGCGCTGCCAACAGAGATAATCAGTGGTTCCCTGTCGATAATGGCAGGAAAAGTTACCGTGCACAGTGCGGGTGAATCAACCACATTCACCGGCACACCCAAGTGCTTCGCGTCCCTGGAGACCGCTTCATTCACGGTCTCGTCGTCGGTCGCGGCCACCACCAGACACTTCCCGGGTAGGAAACCAGGCGCATAGACCTGCCTATTAAGGACATGGATTTTTTCCTGCAGGATAGCGGCGACCGGTCCAGAGATGTCTGGCGAGACAACCGTAATGTGCGCGCCACTGCGCAGCAGCAGTTCAATTTTTCTACGCGCGATTTCGCCGCCACCAACCACCAGTACGTCCCGACCCTGAAGATCAAAGTGCAAAGGTAGATAGCGCATGCTCTATTGCTCTAGTGAGATAACTGTCTCGCCGCCCATGTAGGCCTGCAGCGCCTTTGGAATACGAACGGATCCGTCTTCCTGCTGGTAGTTTTCCAGCACTGCCACCAGCGTTCGTCCGACCGCTAAAGCGGATCCATTGACGGTATGCATCAGTTCAGGTTTGCCTGTCTCCGGGTTACGCCACCGGGCCTGCATTCGCCGCGCCTGAAAATCCAAAAAATTACTACAGGACGATATTTCGCGGTACTTGCCCTGACCCGGCAACCATACCTCCAGGTCGTAGGTCTTGGCCGCAGCGAATCCAAGATCGCCACCACAGAGATTCACCACACGGTAAGGCAAACCAAGTTTCTGCAATATCGTCTCTGCATTTAGCGCCAGTTCTTCCAGTGCTGCCCATGAGTCTTCGGGCCGCACCATCATCACCAATTCAACTTTTTCGAACTGATGCTGGCGGATCATCCCCCGTGTGTCACGACCATAGCTGCCCGCTTCACTTCGAAAGCACGGGCTATGACAAACAAATTTTTGCGGCAGCACCGCAGCATCAAGTATCTCATCGCGCACCATGTTGGTGACCGGAACCTCTGCTGTCGGGATCAGATAAAAGTCCCGTTCGTCATCAAGTTTGAACAGGTCTTCCTCAAACTTAGGCAATTGGCCCGTCCCCGTAAGAGATTCCCTGTTGACGATATAAGGGACGTATATTTCCTCGTACCCATGTTCAACGGTATGAACATTCAGCATGAACTGAACCAACGCACGATGAAGCTGCGCCAACTGCCCACGCAGGGTCACAAAGCGTGAGCCGGTAATTTTAGTGGCTTCTTCGAACCCCATTTTCCCGGAGGCAGATGTCATGTCGACATGGTCCCTGGCGGCAAAAGTGAATTCAGTTGGATCACCCCACGTTCTGACCTCTAGATTGTCGTCTTCACTTTTCCCCGCGGGAACGGTGTCATCAGGTACATTCGGAATGGCCATGAGCAGCTCATTCAAGCGCGATTGAACAGCTTCTAACGCCTGTTTCTTGCTATCCAGTTGGTCCCCCAGATTCGCTACCGCATCTAATAACGGCTGGATATCCTCGCCCTTCGACTTGGCCTGACCTATCGCCTTTGATTGACTGTTACGGGTTGCCTGCAGTTCTTCAGTCTCGACCTGAAGGTCTTTGCGCTGACTTTCAAGGGATTGAATCTGCACAACGTCCAGTTCAAAGCCTTTGGTAAGCAGCCGCGCGGCAGTTGCCGCCAGTTCGTGTCGAATAAGTATTGGGTCCAGCATGGTGTCTTGATCAGGGTGTTTTGAAGGGGCGACATCTTACCAGATGATCGCAATGACCGTTAACCGGAAAGCGTTCGCGTCGTAATCATCGCCAGGTAAGCCGCAGCAATACTCAGCAGCACACTGCCGATCGTATAGATGGCAGCGGTTAACAGTCTTCCTTCCTGCAGAAGGCCAATGGTTTGCAACGAAAAAGTCGAAAAAGTCGTAAATGCGCCAAGAAACCCCACCATCAGCAGGGGCCGCCAGGCCTCTGATAGCAATCCGCGCTCAAAGATCAGCACAAAGAGCACGCCCATTGCG
>JABIVN010000412.1 GCA_018667205.1 Gammaproteobacteria bacterium
CCCTGACATTGACCCCCGCCTCTTCAAGCCCAACGATCTCTTTGAAAAGATCGGGAACGGACAGAACCACACCATTACCGATCATGCAGGTGACATGCGGATGCAGAATACCTGATGGAATCAGGTGAAGAACCGTCTTCTCGCCGCCGACTACCAGCGTATGCCCGGCGTTATGGCCGCCCTGGAAACGAACGACCGCTGACGCCTTCTCGGTCAGAAGGTCAACCACTTTGCCTTTACCCTCGTCACCCCAATGTGTACCGATGATGACTACATTCTTACCCATGGCTATTTATCTCCTGATACCAACTGCCATTGTCCATTTTGAAATTCGAGATGATGATTAAACCCTTCAGGCTGTCCCGACTCCACGACGATATACCCCTTAGCACGCAGTTGTTGTATCTGCTGCCAAAGTGACCCCTCTTCACCCGTCGGCACATTAGGGATCCAAACTGACTTTCTTAAATCCTCCGGGAGCATGACCTTTTCGGTAAGGCTCCTAACATCAATAGAAAACCCTGTGGCACCACGTGCTTCACGACCGAAGACCTGCCCGATGTGGTCGTAACGCCCCCCCTTGGCGACCAGAGAACGACTACCATTCACATAAGCGGCGAAAACTATCCCCGTGTGATAGGCGTAACCACGGAGTTCACTCAAATCAAAATAGATATCGAGGTCAGTGAACCGACCTGCAATGGTATCGGACACCTGCTGCAGGTTGTCAATAGAAGCTAAAATGCCTTCGTGTGCCTTGAAAATGGAGCGCGCTCGTTCGAGCACTGAACTATTACCGGTCAGCCCAGGGAGCCGCGTCAGTAGCAGCGAATCCTCCTCAGACAAACCAAAAGCAGCACAATGTGTGCTTATTTCTGCCACCGATTTTCGCTGGACCGCCTCAAAAAGTAACTCTTGCTGGTCTGTATCGAGCGTGAGACCGGACATCAACTGGCGAAAAATATCGACATTACCAAGGTCCACATGCACTGCATCAAAGCCAAGAGACTTTAAAGATTCGACCATCAAGCTGACGATCTCGGTGTCTGCTTTACTGGTTGAATCGCCAAACAGTTCCGCACCAACACTCAGCGGCGTTCGATTGGCCAACATGCTATCCGCCTGCGCCTGAACAACGGTCCCTGCATAGCAAAGTCTGGCCACGCCATCACTATTAAGGCTGTGGGCATCTATTCGAGCCACCTGCGGGGTAATATCCGCCCGAATGCCCATCGTTCTGCCGGTTAAAAAGTCAACGACTTTAAATGTTTTAAGGTCGAGGTCGCGCCCGGTTCCGGTCAGCAGGGATTCCAGATACTCGATCATTGGAGGGATAACGTAGTCGTACCCCCAGGTCGAAAACAGGTCCAGCAACCTTCGCCGAACTTCCTCCAGCCGTTTCGCCTGTGAAGGAAGCATGTCTTCTACACCATCCGGTAAAAGCCATCGGTCCACAATGCCCATCTCAGTTTTCCAAAATCTAGTTAATTAAATACAACAACCCAGTGCCCAGCAACATACTTGCCAAACCTGCAATCCGCATGGTCCTGTCGTTTATTTCAGACAACATCATCACCATCTCTCGCCATCGTCTTGGATAGAGAAAAGGAAGAATGCCTTCTAATACCAGCACAAGACAGAGTGCAATGCCAAGATCATGCCACATGGTATTTTATGGACGTCTACTGAACGCCTTACCCCTCTTACCTATTGATGGGCCTCAATAAACTGAACCCGAAAGCGATACTCTGGGGAAGCATCCCGAAGGAGCACCCCGAAGGAGCACCCCGGAGGAGCACCCCGAAGAGGCTTTTCAAGAGACACTTCTGGTCAAAAAAAACGGGCAGCTTGTGACAGCTACCCGATCTTTAAACGCGCAAACTAACTGGTTCGGCGCCTGGGGTCAACGACTCGCGCCGGTGCTGTTGTTCAAATACTTGAAAAACTCGCTATCTGGCTGAATCAGCAGGATATCTCCCTTGTTGGAAAATGTTCGCTGATAGGCTGACATGCTGCGGGAAAATTCATAAAAGTCCTTGTCCTTGGTGTAAGCGGCCGCATATATCCGGGCAGCTAATGCATCACCTTCACCGCGAACCTCTTCTGCCTTACCGTACGCTTCCGCTAGAATCACCTCACGTTGCTTATCAGCATCAGCCCGTATACCCACGGCCAATTCCTGCCCTTTGGCGCGATGTTCACGCGCTTCAATGTCCCGCTCCGTGTTCATACGGTTATAGACCGACTGGCTCACTTCGGGCGGAAGGTCAATTCGCTTAACCCGGACGTCAATGACTGACACACCCAATTCCTCCTGTGCGACCATATTAAGCCGGTCAGTCAGGACTTTCATCAGTTCGTCACGTTCACCAGACACGACCTCGTGCAGGGTTCGCTTACTAATTTCATTTCGCAGACCGTTATTGATTCGTTCCTTCAACAGTTCCTCCGCTCGTCGCTCATCACCTGAGGTCGCGGTATAGTAGGTCTGTACGTTATCAACTTTAAATTTTGCGAATGAATCGACAATGACCGCTTTCTTTTCAAGCGTCAAAAATCGTTCCGAAGGTGCATCAGAAGTTCGCACTCGACCGTCAAACTTTCGCACTTCATTGATAATGGGAAGTTTGATATGCAAGCCTGGCTTGATGTCATCGTTAACGACCCGACCAAACTCAAGCAAAATACCTCGCTCCAACTCAGTCACGACATATAACGAGTTCACGCCCAAAAGACCCAGTAATACTAGGACGAATCCGACAACAAAAGATCGGTTACCCATTAGCGTCTCTCCCTTCGTTCACCAGCTTCAATGTTGTTGCCATAATTCGCTCCACTATTTTCCTCAGTCGAACGGCCGGTTGAAACCTGGCCTGCCTGATTCTGTTCCAAGATCTTATCAAGAGGCAGGTACAAGATATTGTTTCCACCCTCCACATCAATCATTACCTTGGTAGAATTTGACATGACGCTTTCAAGCGTATCGATATACATCCGACTTTTAGTCACCTCCGGCGCCAGCTTGTATTCAGCATAAAGCTTATTAAAGCGTTCGGCTTCACCCCGTGACTGAGCAGTTACTCTTTCTTTATAACCCTGCGCTTCTTCAGTGTATCGCTGGCCTTGGCCTCGAGCTTCCGGCACAACCTGATTAGCGTAGGCGTCAGCTTCGTTCCTGAGCCGCACTTCGTCTTCTCGGGCCTTGATCACGTCATCGAAGGCCGCTCGTACTGCATCTGGTGGCGCTGTCTCTTCAATGTTGACCTGCGTGACGTTAATGCCAGTCCCGTAGTCAACCATGTGGGTTTGGATTCGGGCCTTAACCGCAATCGCTACGTCAGCACGGCCTTCAGTCAGCACTTCATGCATTTCGGTTGAACCAACGACATGTCGCAGCGCGCTCTCTGTAGCCTGGTAAAGGCTCTTGTCCGGCTCTCTAACGTTCAACAGATACGCCGTGATGTCGCTGATAACGTACTGAACCGTCATTTTTACTTTGACGATGTTTTCGTCTTCCGTAAGCATCTCTGAATCATGGGAACTCGATCGAACCCCGGTGACGTTCTCGACCATCACCTGATCAACAAGCGGGGGGTTCCAATGCAATCCTGGCAGCACAACCTCGTCCAGCTTCTTGCCAAAACGCAGCACAACACCACGCTCCTGCTGGTCCACCGTATAAACGCCCATGACGCCATAGATTACCGCGAGCACCAATACGATGAGCCCGATCATGCCCATACTAATAGACTCGGACCCACCGCCGCCTGACGAATTCGAACCAGAGCCGCCGCCAAACATTTGTGATAAGTTCGCCTGTAACTTTCGGAACGCCTCGTCTAGATCTGGCGGTCCGTCTTTATCTCGATTTCCCCAGGGATCTTTATCGCCCTGATCTCCACCGCCTGGTTCGTTCCAAGCCATACTCTTCTCCTAATAAAAGTGCGCGGGAAAGTCATTGCCCCGCTTTAGTTGTGTAAGTCCTTACGGTTATAAGTCTGCATACCTTGTTGTACGCATTACCTAGGGAACAGATTGTCCCGCTAGCTTGTTCTGGGTAATTTTTCGAAAACTGCTCTCCTGAATCCTGAGATGCATCTCTACAGAGCCGTCTTCACAGGGTCTTTCCGCTACAACGGCACCAAGTTCAAAAAACTGGGCCCTAATCCGACCATCCTGTGGTCGAACCTTAACATTAGTTTCTATGACTGCCTCACCTATTCGTTCTGCAATCGCCTCAAGCAACAACGCTTTTCCCGCGCCATCAATACTGGAAACCCAGACTTTAGTGACGACACCCTGGGCATTTCGATCAATTCTTGGCTCCTCCTCCAGCAGATCTACCTTATTGTAAACCATCAACTGGGGGGTCGCTTCTGCTCCGATCTCTTCCAGCACCACGTTGACTTCGCTTATTTGTTCGCCGCGCAGAGGGGACGCTGCATCCACCACATGCAATATCAGGTCAGCCTGGCTAACTTCCTCTAAGGTCGCCCTGAATGCATCGACCAGAGAATGCGGGAGCTGGCGGATAAAACCCACCGTGTCCGCCAAAACAGCGTTACCGACTACCGGCAATTCGAGCTTTCGGAGCGTTGGATCCAGCGTCGCAAACAACTGATTCTCCACTAGAACATCAGCAGCACAGAGCTGGTTGAACAGCGTTGACTTGCCAGCATTAGTATACCCCGCAAGTGAAATTGTTTTCACATCCGACCTAGTCCTGCCCCGTCTGTTGTGCTCGCGTTGAGACTGAACCTTCGCAAGCCGGCCGTTAATTCGCTTAATTCGATCAGAGACCATACGCTGGTCTGACTCGAGTTGGGTCTCACCCGCCCCCCCCAAACCAGATGACGCCCCGGCTCCAGCACCGCGACCCGAACCACCTCTCTGGCGATCGAGGTGAGACCAGCCACGCACCAGTCGCGAAGATGCATGGTCCAGTTGTGCAAGCTCCACCTGAAGCTTACCCTCGTGAGTTCTTGCTCTTCTTGCAAAGATTTCCAGAATCAACCCGGTACGACCAAGCACTCTTTTGTCGAGGGCCTGTTCAAGGTTTCTTTCCTGGGTGGGCGACAGATCATCACCAAATATGACGAGATCACATGCCTGGTCAGCTAAGAACGCTGCGATTTCATCGACCTTACCACCGCCTATAAACGTACCCGGATGCGGGTACCTTCGATTGCTTGAGAGACAACCCACGGGAACCAACCCTGCCGAACGCACGAGTTCCTTCAGCTCTACAATCGTCGCAAGCTCTGAGTTGTGCTTCTGTATATGGACCAGCAACGCTTTACTGCCGGATTTTGGTCGATCTAAAAACAAGCTTATTCGGTCTCTTCAGTCGGCATCGTCACGGCTCGTGAAGGCACTACTGTTGATATAGAGGACTTGTAAATCATCTGGTTTACGGTGTTTCGTAAAAGGATGACAAACTGATCAAACGATTCTATTTGGCCCTGCAATTTGATCCCACTAACCAAATAGATTGATACAGGGATACGATCTTTTCGCAGCGCATTAAGAAACGGGTCTTGCAGAGATTGCCCTTTTGACATGTTGCTCTCCTGGGATTCCTGCATTCCAGCCGCAATCGAGGTGGAGGAATCATTAAATGAATAATACTAAGCCAACGTCCTGTACTGTTTGGGCCAACCGGGCTCAAGGTCAACACTCACTTCTTTGACGACTATTTTAATATGGTGCTGTTAATCACGAATTTCAAGGCCTGCTGGGTATTTGGCTCTGCCAGAAGATTGAGGTTTTTCCAGCTCTTTAACCAGGTATGCTGCCGCTTAGCCAGTTGGCGGGTAGCCGCCAAAGCTGAGTTGATCATGGTTTGTTCATCTATTTCAGCCTCAAGAAACGACCAGATCTGGCGATAACCCACCGCTTTTATCGCCGGCAAGTGAGAGTGAATACCCGGGCTTTCACGCAGCATCTGCACTTCTTCTACAAATCCCGCTTTTAACATTTCCATGAAACGACGCTCTATGACCTGGTGCAGCGCCAAACGGTCATCAGGAATAATGGCGATTTCGAGCAGCGGAAAGGGGCATGCTTGAACAGACCGACGATGCAGCGTTGATAATGGAATACCCGTCAGCCGAAAGACCTCTATCGCACGCTGCAGCCTCTGGGGATCTGTAGCCTTGATTCGTTTGGACGATTCAAGGTCAACCCGCGCCAACTCCTGATGCACATGCGCCCAGCCGTGCTGTTCTGCCTGACGTAATATTTCAGCCCTAATGCCCGGGTCGGCCGCAGGAAGCTCTGCCATACCCTCTTTTAGACCCTTGAGGTACAGCATCGTGCCGCCTGAAATGATCGCTAACTTTCCTTCACGCTGGATCTGTGAGACTAGGGCAATACAATCTTTGCGAAATTCAGCGGCAGAATACGGGTCTTTCGGGTCCCGAATATCGATAAGGTGATGCTTTACCTCTGCCTGCGTCGCTGCATCAGGCTTGGCTGAGCCGATATCCATACCTTGGTATACCTGCGCAGAATCGGCACTGATGATCTCTGCACCGAGATGCCTGGCCAGCTCCAAAGTCAGTAGCGATTTTCCACTGGCGGTTGGACCGGTGATCACGAGTGCACCCCTCAAGCTCACCTACCTCTCAGGAATAGACTGTCAAGCTCTGCCAAACTCAGCTCGCACCAAGTGGGTCGTCCATGATTGCATTGACCAGATCGTTCGGTTTCTTCCATATCCCGCAACAAGGCGTTCATTTCAGGGATCGTTAATCGCCTGTTTGCTCGAACGGAACCATGGCAGGCCATTGTTGAAAGGATTTCGTCCCGGTGCTCCTCAATACGTGTGCTCTGGCCATATTCAGCCAGATCCGAAAGGACATCACGCACCAACTGCTCTACATTGCTCTTCGCCAGCAACGTTGGCACCGCTCGCACAATGATGGATTCCTCACTCACCCGCGCAACCTCGATGCCCAGAGCCGCAAACTCGGCGCTGTGCTCGTCAACCAGATTCGCCTCTTTTTCACTAACAACAACAGAAAGGGGCACCAACATTGGCTGCGTGCGAATTCCTTCAGAGGCGCAGGCTGTTTTCATGTGTTCGTACGTGATTCGCTCGTGCGCCGCATGCATATCAACAAGAATAAGGCCCGTTCTATTTTCCGAAAGAATATAGATACCGTGGAGCTGCGCAACGGCATAGCCTAGTGGCGGCATGGTGATATCGCCGGTCTCTGGGAGTCCTGCACCAGGGTCTTTCGCGAACATTTCACGGTATACGGACATTTGTGGTTCCCGCACCGCTTGAGAGCCCGACCGCCCACCGAAGGACATCGGTGCCTGCATGGGTAACGCTGCTGCCGGGACGCCGGAGAGACGAGGATTCGATTCACCTGATAGCGGTTCTTCCGGACGGACATCTGCCAGAACATGATGAATTGTCCGGAAGATGAAATCATGGACATCACGGGTTTCACGGAACCGAACCTCATGCTTGGTCGGATGCACGTTGACATCAACCAGCCGGGGATTAATCGAGAGAAACAGGCAATAAACAGGGTTTCGGCCGTGATACAGGACATCTGAATAGCCTTGCTTCACCGCGTGGGTAACCACCTTGTCCCTAATGATCCGTCCATTAACGAAAAAGAACTGCTGGTCCGCCTGACTTCGTGAGTAGGTTGGCAGTCCAATCCAGCCTCGTAGCTCCATCCCGCCCCTTTCCTGGGAGAAACAGACTGAACTCTCTAGAAACGCACTACCAAACACACTGGCAACACGGTGTGCCTCATCGTCACCAACATATTGCTTTGTTGTTTTCCCATTGTGACTCAGAATGAAACTGACACCAGGATGGCTGAGGCTCACTTTACGAACAACCTCTTCCACTTTCAGAAATTCTGTTCGCTCGGTTCTTAGGAATTTCCTTCTGGCGGGGGTGTTGAAGAACAGCTCTCGTATCTCAACCGTCGTTCCGCGGGGATGAGGTGCCGGGGAAATTTCAACCTGCATATCTGCGCCGGATGCCTGAACGCTCCAGCCCGACGAGGCGTCATTCTGTGTGTTAGTCGTTAACTTAAGTCGGGATATAGACGCCACGCTGGCCAGCGCCTCACCACGGAACCCTAGTGTGTCAATGGCTTCAAGGTCGCCTTGATCCTTAATCTTGCTGGTAGCATGCCGTGCCAGCGCGAGATTCAGATCGTCTTGGTGAATTCCTCTGCCATCATCGCGAACACGGATGAGCTTCACACCCCCTGCTTCAACATCAATCTCGATCCTGGTTGCATCCGCATCGAGTGAATTTTCAAGCATCTCCTTGACCACGGAGGCCGGTCGTTCCACGACCTCTCCTGCTGCAATTTGGTTAGAGAGACGCTTATCAAGCTGTGTAATTCTTTGATGCATGAACCCTTCTTTGCCGATGTTATCCCGGCGGAATCTTGAGTGTCTGGCCTAGACGAATAGTATCATTGCGCAGGCCGTTAAAGTCTTTCAGGCTTTTAAAGCTAACCCGATAACGGACGGCGATTTCCGACAGTGTATCGCCGCTTTCAATGACGTGCGTTAGCGCATCTTGCCGCCTACCTTGTTTAACCCACGCGAGGTAAGAACCACTCGGGGGGTTCGCTTGTATGTAGACCGCAACGCCCCTGAATATAGCATTCGCCAGTTTGGCCTGATGACTTCGTGTCGCCAGCTTTCTCGCTTCCGTAGGGTTGGAAATATACCCAGTTTCTATGAGCAGGGATGGAATGTCTGGCGACTTAAGAACGGCAAAGGCTGCCTGCTCAACCGTTTTTTTATGCAGTTTATTGACTCTTTTTAGGTTACTAAGCACAGAACTGCCCATTTCCAAACTGAACGAAAGGCTGGCTGTCATCGACAGATCCAGCAACACACCCGCAAGCAGATCATCTTTATCGCCTAGCGAGACGCTCCCTACGCCCCCTATCAAGTCGGCTCTGTTCTCTTTTTCTGCGAGCCACCTCGCGGCTTCACTAGTGGCACCTTTCTGAGAGATCGCATAAACCGAAGCACCACTCACGTTAGGTGTCTTAAAGGCATCTGCGTGAATAGACAAAAAAACATCTGCATGGCTGCTACGCGCTATCTCGGTGCGTTTACGCAGCGCAACATAGTAATCACCTTCGCGAATAAGTTTTGCCCTGAACCCAGGCTCCTGCTCCAACAGCGCATGAAGTTTCTTGGCGACGCCAAGCACGACATCTTTTTCGTACAATTTACCAGGGCCCACGGCACCCGGGTCGTCACCACCGTGACCTGCATCGATCGCGATGATCACATCCCTCATCTGCGTCAAAGCACGTTCGGATTTAGGGACAACAGCCCGGCTGGGCTGATCCTTTCCATACAGGTCGATGACCAGACGATCGCCGTACTGCATGATGGGTTTCAGCACAAAGGACCTTGGTCGAACTTCTTCATTCAGGTCCAGAACGACCCTGATATCTTCGCCTTTATTTCTGCTCGAAGTCCGCACGGCAAGAATAGGGGTCTGCTCCAGGACAAGATCACTCAGATCTGAACCGAACCGCGCTGAGGAAATGTCGATCACCAACCGATGGGGGTCTGACAGCAAAAATATATTGTGCTCAACGGGCTGGCCCAGATCAAACACAATTCGGGTCCGTTCGGGCGATGCACGAATCCTGAGACCATCGATGTCGGCCTGGGAGGCTAGTACTAATGAAGGACAAACCAGCACCGCCATCGCCGACGCCCATAGGATCGGTCCTAGGCTAATACGTCTCCCTGGCTTAGCTGGGTACAAATTTTCTCGCCGCTCTGTGAGTTCGACCAGACGCCTATGATCCGCTTTTCGCCCAATACATCAATGGTAATCTCCAGATCATGCTGAGGAAGATAGCCTATGGCTTTCTCCGGCCATTCAATCAGACATAGTTTATTGTTGCCGAAGTACTCATCAATACCGATATATTCCAGTTCCCCAGGATCGGCTAAACGGTA
>JABIVN010000413.1 GCA_018667205.1 Gammaproteobacteria bacterium
AAAAAAACCTGCAGCGACACCTAACCAAAACACCCAGTGATCTGGTTCGACCAGACGGTAGGCGATGTTAACCGGCGCTAGAGCAAGCATCACGAAAAATAAAAACATCGGGCGACCCACCCCGGTTTTTTTCAGGAAATAGTCGCCTCCCAGTCCACCGAAAAGATTACCGGCGATGCCTGCTGTGATCCCGATCCACCCGGTAATCTGAGCAATCTCGGCCTTATCAAACCCCCGTTCCTGGACATACCACAATTGGTCAAACGTGGCGGCACCCAGGATAAAATGAAAGGCAACCCCCCCGCAGATAGTCAGCATTAGCGCCGGCGACGCTCGCAGCGCGTCCATCAGCACTTTTAGTAGCTCAAGGAACCCTGGACTGACTGCGGCCGGCCCTGCCTCGTTGGCCTCACTAGTTCGCTCGGGATCTTTCAAAAAATACATCACAACGGCAAGCGCAAGACCAATGGCGCCCAGCAAATAAAAACAATTACGCCAACCAATGAGCGGCCCAATATAGCCAACGATGAGCAGGCTAACCCCGACACCAATCGGGACTCCCATATAATAAAAACCGGACGCGAAACCGAGACGATTGGACGGGAATCTGTCTGCAAGGAGCGACATCGACGTTGGTGTTAGGATTGATTCACCCACACCGATTAACATCCGCGGCGCCGCCAGCGATAAAAAGCCCTTAGCCAGACCAGAAGCAGCGGTTAAAAGGCTCCAGAGCGCAACCCCCACTGCAATAAAACGGGTTCGATTGACCCGGTCCGCAAGGGTACCCATAAAAAGCCCAGCGACCGAATAAAACGTGAGAAAAACCAGTCCCGTTAGAAGTCCGAACTGCGTATTACTGAGGCCAAGGTCTGGAACGATAAAGTTTGAAAAGCTGGCCAGCAACTGGCGATCAACAAAGTTCATTACATTAAGCAATGTAAGAAAGCCTAAAAAGCCATAACTTTTTAAGGTTACAACTGGCGTTGTTTGACTCATATTGATTCACCTCAGACGTAAAATTCGCACTTTATGAATAGAATTCGCACTTTATGAATAAAATTCTGACCTTATGAATAAAATTCTGACTTTATGAATAGAGCAATGCTTCTGTTAGAAATGTAGCACTATTCGCCAGACAGAAGGAAGTTCCTTGCCGATCGCTTATTCGGACAACAAAATAAGTCGTAAAAAAAGTCTTTAGGCTGAGCGTGAAGCGGATCAAAGGGAGCCTGAGGGCGTTCAATGGGTATTAATTCAAGTTTTGTGTTTTTGGTTTACAGGGGTAGTACGAACAACTTGTATTTTTCGCCATACGGTCAAATAGGGTAACGGTAGATGTTCTGCGAAATTTTGAATCCAATGGCAGGTTGATCCTTTGAGCTACCGATTACCTTAATCGGCGCGATTTGGCGGCTTACAGGTGGCTGGGTCCATGACCATGACCATGACCATGAGACTGATAAGTTGGCTGGGACTACTGTGTCCCCGGAACGAAGTTGTGTTAGAAAGGGTGGTGACTTAATTCTGGACGCTTTATACGCCGGCTAAGTGGGTTGGGCGCGTGAATAACATAGAGCAACTCATGCAGGAATCCGAGATGCTCGTTAATGGATGGTCGTTAATGGATGGTCGTTAATGAAAGTACGATGACTTCACGTATCAATCGAATCCGGCAGGAACTGCGTGTGCTCGATCACAAGTCTGGTTGCATCGAAACTGTTGACGGCATGGGTAGCCGGTGGAATAGCCACTTATGAATAGAATACCCATGGGGTTACTTTGGTGTTTGCCTTTATTTGGGCTGGGTATTTTTGTCGGTCTGATGTTTTGGGCGTCGTCCTGGCAGGACGACGTCAGGCTAAATCAAGCGGCAGCGCTGGCGGTTAATGCGCAAGCAATTGCGGTGATGTTGGCAAATGACGAAAGGTTCCTGGCGTTTGCGCTGGACGAGGATGACGCGGCGATTTATCGCAGTAACCCAATAGCCAACGAAATTGTTCTGGATGGAAGGTTATCTGACTGGGCTGACGTTAAGGCATTGAGCCTGGGGCTTGATCACATACTTGAAATCCACTTCCCCTACAGCAGCGCTTCGCTGGGTTATGAACTAGCGGTCGGGAACGATGACGCGTTTCTTTATCTACACTATGACGTTCGTGATGATCTCGTGGTTTATCGAAAACTCGGTGGTTTGAGTGTGCACCGTAATGACCACATACAGCTTTCATTGCTGGACTCGCAAAAACGGTTTCATCGCTACGCCATCTCGGTCTACCAACCTGGGGAGTTAACGGTGGTTGAGGTTGCGCCCACAGGCAGATCATTACGCGAAGCACCTGAAATCCAGGGGCGCTGGATGGCAACTGATGACGGTTACCAGGTTGAACTGCGTATACCCCGACGTCTTTTGTCCGGGCGCATATCAACGCTGGTCGCTGACGTAGATGACGAAAGCTCGCGTGAACTGAAATTCATGATGGGTTTAAGTAACACCGCCACCGCAGAAACCCTGGGCAGGATAATCTACTCTCCTTCCGACCTAGAGAAGGCGCTGGCAAGGGTGCCATTTGGTGTCCGGATAGTCAGCACCTTGGGTCGGACAGTGACCACGCCCACGTATGATTCGGCGGTTGGGCGGTCTTGGGTTGAAGTGCCGATTGTCTCTGGTGAAGCACAGCTGGGTACCATTGCTATCAGCCAGGCTGTGGGCCCAACTGACCGCCTGATCGGCATCATCGTTGGCGCGTTTGGTCGCTGGTCAATTCTATCGTTGCTGTTGCTGACTGCGCTTATCCTGATGGTTTTATGGCTGACACAAAACCGATTGGGAAGGATGAAAGCGTTGATCACAGACCGGGTAGACAGTCGGGGCAGGGTGCAGAGTGAGGTAAGTGAGCTGGATTTTGGAAACGACGCGCTGGGAAAGTTATTCAAGGAACTTAAATTAACAACCGAGCGAATAGGGCAGCATAACGACTACCTTGAGCGTATGGCTTCCCGGCTTAATCATGAGTTGCGCACGCCTCTATCAGTTGTTAAGTCGTCGCTGGAAAATCTCCAGGGCCAGGATGTTGACCCCGCGACGCATGTGTATGTCGATCGAGCCA
>JABIVN010000414.1 GCA_018667205.1 Gammaproteobacteria bacterium
ATCCCGTGGCTGCAAAATAATCGTCAATGACCCGGGGATAGCCTACGACGGATCGGGAAGCGCCCAGCATCAGGTAGCTGACGATGTCGTTAGGGAAATTAACCGCGCTGGTGGAGATGCTGTCGCCAACTACGATTCTGTCGAGCAGGGCGTTGAGATCATCAAAGCAGGCATGGAGGCTTTTGGACGAATTGATATTGTAATTAACAATGCAGGCATCATCACCCCGGAAACGTGGGCCGAACTCACCCTGGAGTCATGGCAAAAAACGATTAACGTAAACCTGACAGGGGTTTTCTCGGTCATGAAAGCTGTCTGGCCGGTCATGGTGGAACAGCAATATGGGCGATGTGTGTTCACGGCGTCGCCCGCTATTTATGGCGCAGGTGTCGCAGCATACGCTGCGAGCAAGGCGGGTGTTATTGGCCTTGCCAATTCACTGCAGTTTGAAGCCCGAAAATTAAAACTCGATATCAAGTGCAACGTTATTATCCCCCAGGCCAATACCCGGATGGTCCAGGACCTTAATGCCAACATTTCGGCAAGCCGCGTTGCCAAAGGAAAGCCCGAGTTGAAAAGCGCCCCGGCTGAAGTCTTGGATAGACTGGGGCCGGAAAAAGTTTCCGCGATCGTTGCATGGCTTTCGCACCGCGAGTGTCCGTCTGACGCCAGCATTTTTGAAGCGGGTGCAGGTTACTTCGCCCAACTCAATTGGGCACGATCAGCACCCTTGTTTGCAACTGAAAAAGAAGGTGTCGAAGGTTCCCCATCGCCTGAACACATCAGGGAAGGTCAGGACATATTACACGATTACTTGACGGGCGATATGCCCCGATCAGGCGATGGCGCAATGGGTTCACCCAATGCACTTGAACGCGTGTTTGGGCACCTTAGGTCTTAACGTTTGGGAAGAAATACTATCGCTACTGCGCCGGGAATAAGCACAGCAAGCGCAACCCAAAGCGCCAGATCATAGTTACCGTGAAGCTGAAACAACGTCGAAAAGATCATAGGGCCAAAGGCACTAGCCGCAAGGAACGGACCTAAAAGCCCCATGACACTTCCGAAAGAAACAACACCAAACCTGGACGCGACTATCGCCCCAAGCAATGGCAAAAATCCGCCGGCAGAAAACCCAAGCAGACCACTTAATAAAATGAGCATTGGATAACCTGGACTTGTCAGTAGGCCAAGCACAGCGATAGCACATGCCACCAAAGACAGACCAAACAGTCCACGGTGATCAAACCTGTCAGCCATCGTACCGAAGAAAAGCTTACCCAAAATCATAATCGCTGCAAAAACAGATATCAGAACTGCTGTCTGCATGGAATCGACCCCAAGGGTCTCCGCATAGGGTCGTAAATGCTGCTGGATGCTCCCAAATGCCGTGACCAGAGGTAAAAACGACAGCACGATAACCCAAAATGTTCTCTGTCTGATTATTTCAGCAACCGTCCAATGCCTTTCTTGTCGCTCCTCAAACGCGATACCCAATTGACCAGCGGGTTCAGCTTCAATACCCAGTTCACCCGGCGTACTTCGAACCATCAGCCATACGAGCGGCAATATGACCACTACAAAAGCCATCCCCAACATCCAGTGGGCATCACGCCAACCATAAGATTGATAGAGCAAAGTCACAATCGGGGCCATGACTACACCGCCAATCGAGGTGCCAGTCGTTGAAAGCCCAATAGCCAGACCGCGATTTTTGCCAAACCATTTCGCTGCCAGGGTCTGTGCTGCCAAGGGACCCGCCAGCAGAACACCGGCCATGATCAAGGTGCCGTATATTGCAATAATCTGCCAGAATTCCGTTGTCAGTGAAATAAGCACATAACCGAATCCCGCACACGTGGTGCCGGTGCAGATCAGGGTCCTGATGGAATACCTGTCCATGGCATAGCCAGCGAAAGGCGACATTAGACTTTGCGCAAGGTTTAGGACAGTGATGGGTACCATCACATAAGTTAGTGTCACCCCCAGGTTTTCGTCATCTAGCCATTCTCCGACCCACAGGGTGTAAGAAAAGAATATAGACCCGAATAAGACACCCTGAAAAACAAGGCTAATGCCAACGATGTTCCAACCATAATACCAGGGGGTTTTCAGAATGGGCTTACTCCTATACTCTCGAGAGTCCTTCAGAGCCAAGAGCATAGCACCCACAAAATCTGGTTGTCTTGCAATATCTGGTCTACTCTCTGCACCACTTTACTCAAGGAAACAGCCATGGATTACCTAACAGTTGGACAAGCAAAAGAGGAACCGGGGCTAAGACTCGTATTGACACGCGATGTACCAGGACCCTGGAGCGAGGCCGCCAAGGCTGTTTTGCGATGGCACAACGTGGACTACAAAGCCGCAGAGCAGATCGGCGGACGGGACAATGCGGAACTCGTCGCATGGACAGGTCACAGGAATGCTCCGATTGCCTTGTACAAAGATGAGCCACCAAGGGTGCGATG
>JABIVN010000415.1 GCA_018667205.1 Gammaproteobacteria bacterium
CCAGTGGAATGAGCACCGGCAAAGGTTTCGTCGCTCACGAATCCCAACCCAGGCAGGAAACGCTAACAATTACCCGTGTCTCATCGGCGGGCTCGACACTCGACAGTGATGCCATCACCATCGAGGAGCCACTGGAAATAAGATTAGCAGCCCCAGGCCTGGACGAATTCCCACTCGCGATTACCATGCGCACACCAGGCAACGATAATGAATTGGCCTTGGGTTTTCTTTATACAGAAGGCATCATCCGTTCCAGGGATGACCTGCTAGCTGTCGAACACTGCAGACCACCGGTAGGTGATGGCCGCATCCATAACAGTATACGCGTCGTGCTTGAAACCAGCGTCCCGTTTGACCCCGCACAGCTGGAGCGTCACTTTTACACCACCTCAAGTTGTGGGATCTGTGGCAAGACCAGCATCGAAGCCGTAATGAACAACAGCAAGATCAAAGTACCTCAATCTTTGACGATGACGGCCGAACAGGTGCACCAACTTCCCATTCTATTGAGACGCCAGCAATCGGAATTTTCGGCGACTGGTGGCATCCATGCCGTTGGACTTATCGGACCAACCGGAAACCTACTGCGAGTCCGCGAAGACGTTGGTCGACACAATGCCATGGATAAACTGATCGGTAGTATGCTAATCGACAACGATCTACCACTGGCCGAAAACGGTATGGTGCTGAGCGGCAGGGCCAGCTTTGAACTGGTACAGAAGGCAGCAATCGCGGGCGCGCAAATAATCGTGGCGATTGGACCTCCTTCGACGCTTGCGGTCGCGTTGGCTAAGGAAACTGGAATCACGCTTGCAGGTTTTGTGCGCAATCATCAATTTAATCTCTATAGTCACCCTCACAGATTAGCGCCAGTGTAAGATTGGCGCCAGCATAAAGGTACGCCAAGACCTTCCCCGCACAGGCAATCGCGTTTGAAGGAATGATATGTATCAATACACGACAGAGTGGTAAGTGAATTACAATTAGCCTTTGAGGCTGACTAAAACCCTGCCATCAAGAAAAAATGAAACAGGAGGTATGATGATCATGGCGATCCTAATCGAGCACGAGTTTAAGGCCACTGCGCATGCGCTATGGGACATTGTTGGAACGCCCGATCGAGTTGATTGGGTCCCCGGCGTTACAGAATGTGTCTTCGACGGAGAGGTTCGTCGTCTTGGCATGCCGGGCGCGGGCCAGATCGCAGAAAGAATACTCTTACATAGCAATGATATTATGCGGATTGAGTATAGTTGCATCGACTCGAGCCCTCCTCTTGAACATCACCTGGCAATCATTCAAATCAACGCTATCGATAAAGATCGTTGCATGATGCGCTGGGAGACGGAGGTCTCTCCCGTCGAGGTCGAACCCTTCATCAAGAAAAGCATGCAAGGGTGCCTGAGGAAAATTGAAGCACTGTTAGCGCCGCAGACTAGCCATTGAAAATGGCCTCAAACAATTATGGTGCTCGAGTCGTTTCCTTAAACACTCCCAACTTACGACGGCTTAAGAAAAAATAATAAAAAGTATTATTACAAACGACCCGACTGTCATTGGTGAAATCTGCGGTGAAACACGCGGTGAAATCTGCGGTGAAACTTCACCCGCAACTCTAATAGCGATTCAGGGATAGCCTTTAGAACACCGATCGCAGGCCGATACTGAAAACGACGTCAGGCGCCGTGTCCACAATCACGTCTTCGCTGACAGACAGGTCCAATTGTATTTTTCGACCCAGCATGACGGAGCCACCGAGAATAAGTTGGCCTGCAAAACTCCCGATCTCTTCCAGGCGGGACTCATAGAGGGCTGAATGAAAATCGAACTGAGCTTTGAGGCTGAGTTTTGGAGACAGTTTCCACGCTAAAGTACTTGAGCCATAGATAGCCATCTCTTCAACATTCACATCCCTTCCGACAAGTTCTCCATGACCCATCGAAAGCGCTCCTACACTGCTGTGAAAACTCAGCGCTTCGTTTCCCAGAAATGTGTCCGCACTGTAATACAAACCCAGAAAGACATCCGTTCCGCCTGAACCGGTAAGCTTGTCTGGGTCTCCGGTAGACATTTTGACACCGCCACGGACGCTCCAGCTCTGATTATCATCAACGCGTAATTTGTATCCTAGATTCAGGCGTACGTCTCCAATCCCACTCACTGATTGATTAAGGCGCACCGCGTTTACATCTAAGTTGTAGGTGTAATTAAGCCTGTTGCGAAGGCGATCATCGCGATTTGCCTGACTTAAGCCAAACAAGTCATGGAAGCCTTCAATAAACGCATCCAATTGACCCGGTTCATGTCTAATATAAGGCGCGTCGATCCCGATCTCCCACCTGTCACCAAACCCGTACCTTAACGACAGGTTGACTCTGTAAGTTTCGCCATCGATCGATATCGACTCAAAACCATCGGTGCTGTCTGTGAAATTGTTGGCGATATCCGTCTGAACCTGCCAGACCAGCGTGTTGTTCGGCACCAGTTTTGCGGCACGCGCACCGGGTAACCCATGTAGTTGAACAAATGGGTTAATATTCGAGGTGGAAAAAGGTGCAGACACCTCGGCTTTGACATTCATCGCAATCAGTAACGCAAGCAGAAAAATGGCCACGCTTCGCATGCCAAACCTTAATAAGATGAACCTGGAAATATTTAATGGGGTGTCGATATTGGCCTTCACTGCGTTCGATGGTGGTCGGGCTTCGATACCGTTGGTAAGCTCTCGTAAACAGAGCTACCGACACGGCTGATTCGAATTGATAAACCGGTCAATCCTATATGATTTGACGCCGGGACGTTAGACACACAGCCTGAGAGTCACAGATAGTGACCTGGAGCAGGCCTATCGTAAGGCCACTTAACCTTATCTTTAAAGACGACGCCATTGATCCCCATTGAAATAAAATTGCCGGTTACCGAAATCCTCGAAGAGTTGAAGTTGATACTCAAGGGACACCATGAGGCCATTCTACAGGCCCCACCCGGGGCAGGGAAAACCACCCTTGTTCCGCTGGCGCTGGCGCGCGAACCCTGGCTAAAGCACAAGAAAATATTGATGCTAGAGCCGCGCCGCATCGCTACCCGCGCAGCGGCGCAACGTATGGCGGATCTGCTTCAGGAACCTGTGGGCCAGACAGTCGGATATCGAATGCGACTCGATACACGCGTTTCGTCCAACACAAAAATCGAAGTGATTACAGAAGGCATCCTCACCAGGATGCTTCAAGAGGACCCCTCTCTTGACGACGTGGGACTGGTTATTTTCGACGAGTTTCATGAACGCAGTCTGGATGCAGATCTGGCGCTTGCCTTGTGTATGAAGGGGCGATCGCTCTTTAGGGAAAACGACCCACTAAAAATAGTAATCATGTCAGCAACATTAGACAGCCATAAACTGGAAGAACTCACCGGAGCAACCGTCATCCGGAGCGAAGGTAAACAGTATCCGGTCGACATCGTCTACGGTAAAGCCAGCGAGCCTCGAGACTCAATCAACGACAGGACTGTTGCAGCAACTTTACAAGCATTGGCCGACCACCCCAAAAGCAGTATTCTGGTATTCCTCCCCGGCCAGGGCGAAATAAGGAGAGTGGCAGATTCGCTAATGACCGAACTGCATCATCGAAAGATCGACGGCGTTCACCTGCGACCTCTCTATGGCAACCTTTCGCTGGAAGCACAACAAGGTGCCATCGCCCCTGTGCCAAAACCAGGCGAAAGAAAAGTCGTACTTGCCACCAACATCGCTGAAACCAGCTTAACCATCGACGGCGTAGATATCGTCATCGACACAGGGCTAGCCAGGGAACCTGTCTTCGATCCCACAACAGGAATGACTCGACTGCATACCCGCAAAATATCGCAGGCATCAAGCACACAACGTATGGGTCGAGCAGGCAGACTGCGACCCGGGAGATGTTATCGACTCTGGTCAAAAAGCCAGCAAGGACAGATGGCCCCTCATGCAACACCAGAAATATTAAGCGCAGACCTCACACCGTTAGCACTCCAACTTCTGCAATGGGGGATAAATGATCCAATGGAACTCACCTGGCTGGACCCACCGGGCAGCGGCCCTTGGTTGCAGGCAGTCTCGCTACTCGTGAGACTCGGCGCGATAGTAACGGGGAGCAACGGACTACAACTCACCGACCACGGCGCACAAATGGTTGGCCTTGCCGTGCACCCTCGTCTTGCGCATATGCTGATTTGCGGCCAATCAATTGGCCACACAAAAACAGCCTGCCTGATTGCGAGCATCCTGTCGGATCGAGACCCATTCGGCCGGGACACTCCTGACATGAACGAGAGAATCGATATCCTGTTGGGAAAGTCTGCCTGTCCAAACCAACATCGCAGGTGGTTTCGTCGCACCCACCAGCTAGCCGAAAATTTTTCCGCGCAAATCAAACAGCTTGTAATCGCTACAGCAACAAACCTTCCTGAGCCTTATCAGGTAACAGGCTACCTAATCGCCTGCGCCTACCCTGACAGGATTGCCCGACGCCGGCATGCCGGCGGCTTTCAATTGGCGAATGGCCGGGGTGCAAGCATCCCGGGAAACCATACGTTGGAACAGTCCAGGTGGCTGTCCGTCGCGGAGATCGGAGGACTGGCGAGATCGAAAGGCGACATGATTCGGTCGGCGGCAATATTAGATGAAACACTATTCGAATCTCTACTCGCAGATCAGGTTACAACCAACACTATCGTTGAGTGGGACGGCAGAACAAACCGATTTATTGCCGAAGAAAGACAACAATTTGGCGATCTCATTTTGAGTCGCAACAAACTCTCCAAGGTACCTGCTGACGCCAAGGGAAAAGCGCTTATAAAACATGTCCAAACCGCAGGCCTGGACACCTTACCGTTTACACCAGAGATTCGACAATGGCAGGCACGCGTTGAACTCGTCCGAACTAATGCTGGCTCCAACGCTTGGCCGGACGTATCCAGCGAACACCTGCTGGCTTCCATGGATAATTGGCTCGGGCCCTATCTTGAACCCGTGAACCTACTAAGCCATTTTAAAAAACTGGAGTTGAAATCTATTCTTACAGCCCTCCTGACCTGGGAGCAGAGTCAACAACTGGATGCACTGGCGCCGCAACGTTTGCAGGTGCCTTCTGGTTCGAGTTACTCGATTGATTACACCACTACGCCCCCGGTACTCGCTGTAAAGTTGCAGGAAATGTTTGGCTGTATTAATACGCCAGCCATCTTTAATGGCCAAGTACCACTCACGATCCATCTATTATCTCCCGCCGGACGACCACTGCAGGTCACCCAGGACTTGGCGAATTTCTGGCAAACTTCCTACCGGGAAGTCAGAAAGGAAATGAAGGGCCGCTACCCAAAACACCCGTGGCCGGAAGACCCGCAGAATGCTGTACCAACAAGAAGAACAAAACCAAGACGAGAAGGTTAGAATAACCCTTCAGGATAACAAGAAGAGCCAACCATGCTGACCCTCGGGCAAACCTATATATTGCGCGTTTCAAAATTGACTGACCAGGGCGCCTATGTGGACGGGGAGGAACTGGGCGAAATCCTGTTGCCGACTAAGCATTGCCCCCCCGGTCTCGCGGTAGACAGCCACTTACCCGTGTTCCTCTACCAGGACTCTGAAACCCGACTCATTGTCACGACACAAAAACCCAAGGCACAGGTAGGGGAGTTCGCTTATCTGAAGGTCGTTGCGAACACAGATTACGGTACTTTTATGGACTGGGGTCTGGATAAAGACTTACTGGCACCTTTTGGCGAGCAACACAGACCCATGGAGATAGACCGTTTCTACCTGGTGTTCGTCTACTTGAATAACGCTGACGGCAGAATTACCGCATCGTCCAAAATAGA
Source organism: Gammaproteobacteria bacterium (assembly GCA_018667205.1). GTDB lineage: Bacteria > Pseudomonadota > Gammaproteobacteria > Pseudomonadales > Azotimanducaceae > UBA9659. The sequence goes on from JABIVN010000415.1 coordinate 5,863, forward strand.
AAGGTTCCTTGATGACCAAGCCGAACACAGCTTTATACCAGGCCAACAGGTTGACCTTATTATTGCAAACAGCACTGATCTTGGATTTAAGGCGATCATCAATCACAGCCATTGGGGACTACTGTACAAAGATGAGGTGAACGAACGGCTTAGCTTTGGCCAATCACGAAGTGGTTTCATTAAATTTGTGAGACCTGATGGCAAAATCGACCTGGTGCTTAAGCAGGAAC
>JABIVN010000416.1 GCA_018667205.1 Gammaproteobacteria bacterium
AAGGAGGCCGGAGAGACGACTCCCGTGTTGCCTACAATCAATATATCCAGCCTTCCGTCCCGATTGAAGTCAATTTTTCGGTACGCAAATGCGCCGGGGTAATGCACCGAGGCGAATACTTCTGCTGCCTTGAAGAAAAAAGTGCCGTCTCGATTCTCAAGGTATCCCGCTGGCATCTGCCCTGCGTGGCCTTCACCAGTGAAGATGTCGTTGTCCCCGTCCCCATCCATATCGAGAATCAGGGAAAATGGACCGTTTTTGTTTAACGCTGACGAGTCAAAAAATTTTCCCGCAGTATCGTTGGGAATTTGCGAGAAAGAGCCAGTTCCGTCGTTCAGCAGAAGGTAGCTGGGATTTCCCTCATCGTCCCCTAGATTGTTAATAAACAAGTCTAGGTCGCCGTCGCCGTCCACATCACCAAAATCGCTGCCATGGCTAAAGTCTGTTATCTCAGGTAATCGCGCCTGCTCGAACTCAAAATACCTATCTGAGCTTTGCACCATTAATTTATTCTGATACCCGGGAAATGGAACGATGCCTTCAGTACCGTGCGCATTAAGAAAGATGTCATCTAGGCCGTCGCCAGTAAAGTCTGCGACTAAAGTGTCTCTGACAATAAGCCCTTCTATTAGAAAGGGGTTCACTGTTTCAGTCACGTCCTCAAGCTTTGATTGTGCTTGGATATTGAACATAGATACGGGGACTGCTGTGACTGATTCTAATCCGCCGGTTTCGCCGATGATCACCAGAATATTGTCTCGTAAGTCGGTACCCAACGTAGCCCTATACGCATAGTTAAGGTTTATAGAATCCATCTCGAAGCTTTCGCCGAGTTCGGTGGTTGAAGTTAGCGGTTCGCCAAGTCTGAAACCCAAAGTGGTGGCGCCTGATCCCTTAACTTCTTGAATCGAATTACAGCCAAACTCATTGCCCTCAAAGCGTAGGTCGCTGTCTGGAACTCGAAGGGGGCTATTGAGAAGCCCGGCGATTTGGTAGCACTCTCCCAAGGATAGGTTGCTGGCTACCTCTACACTTTGGGTCCTCTCACTTTCGGAAGAGGAAAGTCCGTGGAGCCCCCTAAGACTTTTCAAATCCCTGTTGTTTACGATTTTTAGGTCTTTAACGAACTCAAGACCGCGTGTGTCAGGTGTTGGTGAGAAATGAATAAAATTTTGAACGCTGGTGCTGTCGATGGTCAGTTTGCCTTCGACCCTGTGAAAATAGCGACCCCAAAATACATCTGTGACGGCGGGTCCCACGAAGGTGATATCGCCTTTGATTACGTCGCAGAAGTTGGCTTCCTCCGAAGCGAAGTAGGCGATTATCTCATCGTCGCTACTAAAGGTTAGGTTGGTCCCGGGGCAGTCGGCGGCGTCAACTTTTACGCTTAACACAAAGAAGCTCGAGATTAATAAGCCGACGCACCACTTCATGACCGCATCTCCTCCGCAATTGGATGGCGAAGAGTAGCCGAAAATGCCGGGATGATGAAGCAGGCCGTACCATGGCCGAGCCTCCTCATTGTGGCTGCTTGTAAGCGGCGCCTCTCGCGAATGAACTGGCCCGGCCCCCTCCCCAGGGTAGGGTCATCCGGTTACATCTGATGCTCCCACTCAAGCCCAGCTAGCCCATCCTCAACAGGCGCTCGAGTTTTCCTTGGCAGCTAGTCCTACGGTCTGCCCCACGGTGCGTGGACGGGGCGATTTGTCACCTTCTGCCAAGCGTTTGACCTTACACGTCAATCGTCACCGTGCGGATAAGCGGCTATCCACATCCCTACGGACTGTTAAGGTGATGTTTCTTGATATGAGGCCCCTTCATGCGTTATCTGCTGTCCGTTGTACTTGCCGCTTTCACTCTTTCTCCCATTGCCGCCACCTCGGAAGAAACCGAGGTAACACCTGGACTGCCTATTTGGTTGCTTTATGAAGCGAAGCAGATTGCCGACAGCAACCGGTATTTTGATCCCCGCCACATTGATATCGTGATTCCAGAAGCGCTTTGGCCCGATGCACCGTTAAGTTCACTAGAACACGCCACGCCCATGGATTTCGATAATGATGGATTGACGGATTTGCTCCTAGAGCAGGCACTCGCGTGGTACGGACCAGGGCAGTCACTGCCC
>JABIVN010000417.1 GCA_018667205.1 Gammaproteobacteria bacterium
AAAAAAAACCACACCAAGTTCATTTTTAAGGGACATACACTCAACCTCGAACAAACTGCTGGCGCAATTCCTCAATCTGGTCCCGGGTCTGAGCCGCGTCTTCAAACTGAAGCTCCTTGGCGTAATTGAACATCTGCTTTTCCAACACGATAATCTGCTTTTCCAGATCACGCTGACTAAGGACAGCGCCACCACGGTATGTGCCTTTGCCCTCTGCAACTTTTGAACGTCCGGGGACATGGCGAGCGCCTTCAAGAATGTCCATGACATTCCTTTTGATGCTGACCGGGATAATGTTGTTTGCCTTATTATGCGCCAGCTGTTTATCGCGCCTTCGATCAGTTTCATCGATGGCACGCCGCATAGAACCCGTTATCCGGTCCGCATACAGGATTGCCTTGCCGTTCAGGTTCCTTGCCGCGCGGCCAATAGTTTGAATCAATGACCTGTCAGACCGCAGGAAGCCTTCCTTGTCCGCATCCAGGATCGCCACCAGAGACACCTCAGGCATATCCAGGCCCTCTCGCAGCAGGTTGATGCCTACGATTACATCAAACAATCCAGCACGATAATCCCGGATGATTTCAACCCGTTCTACGGTATCAATGTCTGAATGAAGGTAACGAACCTTAATGCCGTTTTCATCCAGGTAATCCGTTAGGTCTTCGGCCATTCGTTTGGTGAGCGTGGTAATCAGGACCCGCTCGTCTAACGCGGTACGCTTCCTGATTTCTGACAACACGTCGTCCACCTGGTTCTGGGCGGGTCGCACTTCCACTATCGGATCTACCAGGCCGGTAGGTCGAACCAACTGGTCAACTATCTGGCCAGATTTTTCGCGCTCATAAACACCGGGCGTTGCCGACACAAATATTGCCTGGGGGGCGCGCTCTTCCCATTCATCAAACCGCATGGGTCGGTTATCCAGCGCAGACGGCAGCCTGAAACCAAAATCCACCAGCGTTTGCTTGCGCGACCGATCCCCCTTATACATAGCGCCAATCTGCGGCACGCCGACATGGGACTCATCAATAATCAATAACGCACTCTCTGGAAGGTAGTCATACAGTGTGGGCGGCGCCTCACCGGAAGCCCGTCCCGACAAATACCGGGAATAGTTCTCAATACCGTTGCAATAACCCAGCTCTTTGATCATCTCCAGATCAAAGCGAGTGCGTTGTTCCAGTCGTTGCGCTTCTACCAGTTTATTATTGTCCTTAAGGTATTTTAGTCGCTCATTTAGCTCTTCGCGAATACTGCCCAGTGCGTTATCGATGGTCTCGCGTGGCGTCACATAATGCGACTTCGGGAAAATTGTGACTCTTGGCACTTTGCGCAGTACTTCGCCGGTCAGTGGATCGAAATAAGACAGCTGCTCAATCTCATCATCAAACAGCTCTACGCGAACCGCTTCTTTTTCCGACTCGGCAGGAAAGATATCAATAACATCGCCGCGCACCCGATAAGTAGAGCGGCGGAGTTCCGTCTCATTTCTCGCGTACTGAAGCTCAGCCAGTCGACGCAGCAACCACCGCTGGTCTACCTTGTCACCCCGGTCCAGGTGCATAACCATCTTAAGGTAAGCCGCAGGGTCACCCAGGCCGTATATCGCCGAAACAGAAGCCACCACAATCGCATCCTGTTTTTCCAGCAACGCCTTGGTTGCTGACAACCGCATCTGCTCGATGTGCTCATTAATAGCCGCGTCTTTTTCAATATAGGTATCAGAAGACGGGACATAGGCCTCAGGTTGGTAGTAGTCGTAATAAGAGACGAAGTATTCCACGGAGTTATTGGGGAAGAATTCTTTGAACTCACCGTAGAGTTGGGCCGCCAGGGTTTTGTTGGGCGCCATAATTAGCGTTGGTCGCTGCAGGCGCTCTATCACATTGGCAATCGTGAAAGTCTTACCCGAACCGGTGACGCCAAGCAGCGTCTGGTAGGCTAGGCCAGAGTCAATACCATCCAACAGCTTTTCTATGGCTGCAGGCTGGTCGCCAGCTGGTTTGTAGTCTGATCCGACCTGGAATTCACCCGACTTCATCGTACACCTCTTTTTGGAGGCCACATGATAACCCAGCTAGCGTCACTCTGAAGACACTGTCCTGCTAATTACTGACAACCTGTCTGCATTTAGATGCCAACAATGGCAATCTCACTGCATCTCAGTATTGACGACGAAGCGCCCCGTCTTTACAATGCGCGCCTGCAAGTCTTCCCCGATAGCTCAGTTGGTAGAGCAAATGACTGTTAATCATTGGGTCCCTGGTTCGAGCCCAGGTCGGGGAGCCAAATTTTGCTGATAACTCGTTGAGTTACCCCCCGCCACCCTGTCTTCAGCGATATAAAAGTTCCAAGTCAATGCACTTTTTACGCCATTACAAAAAATCGTGAATTCATACTCGCCCACATAAACTCAACAGGTCGCTTCAGGGAATTTATTGCGCCTTCGGTCAAACATCATCTCCAACCTCGATAATTAGCGTGATGACTTGCGGGGCGGGCTCTGGCAAGCCCGTCTTCTTGACATACACGGTTGGGACAGGACTCTCTTCATCTATCGCCGCATATCGAATTGTATTCTTAGTGACTTTCTCCTGTTGCATTTTAATTTTCATTTCTGGTCTGACTCCGGCTACGTTTAAATATGGCTGGTTAAAAACTTTACTCAACTAATTTCCCGATTTGCTTAACAAAGCTCATCGCAATATGCCGCGGCGAAACCCATCTTAAGGTTCTCGATTCGAAGCCTCATGAGTATCCACGTCTTGACTCAGCTGAACGCCAGCTTCCGCCCTTTACAGCTCACCACTCAATCTAACTTCGACTGCGCGGTTATTTTTTAGGACCTCTAGCGCTGGTCGTCTTTGATCTCTCGTTTGTGTAGCCCTACCCTATTTTGCTAGTGCCACTGCTTACTGCCTTAGCGCCAACTCACCTTTGGCTGCTATCCCGATGCACTCCATCGCTTCTGGCATTCTTATTTTTTCTTTTAAAGCGCCAATTAGCTGGTGCTTCTAGGTGGTGCTTCTAGGTGGTGCTTCTAGCTGTATCAGGAAACGCTTATACCCATCCTGGCGGGCCATATATTTGCATTGATTGGCCTTGGTTGGTGACTGTCATATTCGTCCTGACCCCTGCGAATTGTCAACAAACCTGGAGGTCAATAAAGCTAGTTGTCAACAAATCTATTTGTCAATAAAGCCAGGCTTGATAACGCCAAGAATAAAATGCCCACCGTTTACATTTTTTACCATCACACCGCGCCGCAATAGAATTTAAAATTTTGTTAAAGAATTCTATTTCATGGCGGTACTGGCTCGCACTAAATGCTGCATAAACAACGCAGTCGGCACTAGCGCTTTCCTTTTTTTTACAACGCGAATTTTTATAAGCCTGCGATTTCTCGGTTTTTTTTCTGGATAACGGTTTGTTCAACCACATTGTGATGTTAATTACCGCCACACTTTACGCTGCAACACTTGCGCTACTTACTGGCAATGGGATGAGCTAAATGATAAAAAATTCACATCATTATTGATCAAAAGGAGAAAAACGTGGATCTCGGACTCAAAGGCAAGCGAGTAATTATTACAGGCGGCTCAAGGGGGTTAGGCAGAGCCATTGCTGAGAATTTTCTACTTGAGGGCGCTGTTGTATCTTTTTGTTCTCGCACTGCTTCGATCGCCGCCGAGGACGAAGACCCACGATTGGGGGGCGAAGTTCGTACCGACGGCGTAGAGCAGGCGGAACAGAAGATGAGCGCCATTGGGGAGGTTTATGGATCCGTTGTTGACGCAGCTGATCACGAGCAGCTTGCTCAATGGGTGAACGATGCTGCAGAGACAATGGGCGGCATTGATGTGGTTATTTCCAATACCAGTGCGCTTGGAAGCCAACCCAGATCGCGCGAGGGATGGCAACGCCAATTCGATGTAGACATATTGTCAGCAGTTACCCTTTGGGACACGGCCTATCCATTTTTGAAGCAATCAGGGGAAAGCGCCTTTATACAAACGTCCACAATTACCGCGGTCGACTACCATGCCTACGGAGAAGCCTGCCAGAGTTACGGCGCCTTGAAAGGGGCGCTTATAAACTACGTGTGCCAGCTTGCCTACGAGTACATGGGCGAGGGGATTCGTGCAAACTGCGTTTCACCGGGTCCGATATTCGTTAAGGGAGGCTCCTGGGACAAGATCGAAAGAGCGCTACCAGATTACTACGATGAAAATGTCGCCAGACAACCATCTGGGCGTTTGGGCAAACCCGAAGAGGTGGCTAATTTAGTGACTTTTCTAGCAAGTCCTCGAGCTTCTTGGATAACCGGAGAGAATATCGTTATTGATGGAGGCTTCACGAAGTACATCAAGTATTAGTGATTGTGGCGTTTAACAACGCCACCTACGATCACTCCACAAGCCGTTACGATGTCCAGTTACAGATTCCCACGGCCTCAATCCAGTCGTTGTAGGGCGCGAACTCGCGTCGGATATCTTCCTCTGTAAAACCGAATTCCTCGGCGGTATAAGACCAATCTCCATGTTTATTTTTCGGGTTATCGGATTCCCAACGGGCGACATTTTCATAGGTCTGGTCGGTCGCCGTCAAACCGCAATATTGGTATAGGCCATCGATAACTGAGCGCATGTCTGTCCTGGCCTTGTCGTAGCAGATGTCGTGAAAGAATTCCGCTGGGTGACTTTCCCTGTATTTTAGACTTCGCATGATCTGCCCGGCCATTCTTACCGGCCTTCCACTCATGTCCGCATCAATATCAGAATAGGCCCGACGAAAGGCCCTGCCTAATCGACTGGCGGAGGGAACAACTGACAACGGGTTTCTGTGCATATACGCAAGATTCACCCCCGATGCTGAGAAGGCGTCAACGATTTCAGCCTCCAAACCCAGGTTAGCGACACACTTCAGCAAAAAGGGTTTCCCTGGGTCGGCGAGCCCCTGCCAAGTCAGGTACTTTAATGTGTCCCGCAGGTAGCGATATTGAATCCCCTGGTCCTGATTATTCAGCCAGGTTACATAGTCTGTGGCGGTAGCAAAACCCGCTAGCGTTGCCGCAAAAAGGCTTTGCATCAGGACATACGCTTCTTCCTCTGGCTCTAGTGGCGACATATCGTGTCCAAAACGAACTTCGGGCGACGCCTTAGTAAACCAGTTCACGTACTGCTGAATATCCGCGATGCGATTGTCAATAGATTCGCTCGGCACACCGGTCTCGGACGCAGAGTTCATGCACATCCAATAGGGCAAATAGTTAAAGTCACCCGTTGCTGCCAGCGTCTTCTGCATTTTTGTTGAGCCGGTGCGGGGTAGTGAGTTGATGAGGAGCGGCGGTAGCAGTTCAATATCCAAAATCTCGGGGTGGGCCGCTAGATCTCGCTTCATACGCAATCGATTCTTCAGTATTCGCAGCACATAGCTGCGTTTCATCACGGCCCCTTCTTCAGTAAAACGTGTCTCTCGGTTGTACGAATCAAGAAGAATAGAAAGAGGCACCATTGCCTCTTCGTCAATGATGTCGATTCCGGTAATCGCACGCGCTTCGTTGAGCAGTTCGTCGGCTGAGTCCCTGATTGTTGGCCAGTCACTCATGATAAAAGCGCCGAATGCTTTGGAGGCCCAAGCTTATGCACCTCTTGGATACCTGGGGGAGCGTTGATGACATCGTGTACGCGATTGATCAAAGATGTAGCCGACCCGGGCGGGCCAACTTGACGATCGACGTGAACCTTTGAGCTGGGTTCCCCGTCGACCGTCCACTTCATGAAGTCCATTTGATTTTTTTCTGACAATCCCAGCTCAATGTGAGCATGCGTTGAAACGCCCTCGATCGTGGCGACATCAACCAGAACACGGAGCCCAGCAGGTTCACCGGCGGGGATATCTCGATCCAGCGCGGGGGCGTACATTGGATGGTCGAACAGCATCGGTTCACGCCGTTCCACGACGTTTTCAACGGTGTAACCGAGCGCCGCTGTCACCTGCCAGGGAATGAGTTTATACAACTCACCGATAGGCCCGGGCTGTTCCACCCTTGTGGCTTGAAACTTTTGGTGAGTAAAACCGATACCGGCCAAATCAGCATTGTGTTTCCGCATGCCGAGATTGGTTCGACTTGCGTGGTGTAACGAGCGAATTTCTATGCAAGGAGCCGCGCAAAGAATACCTGACCAAATACGGGACATGTCCCAAATACCTGACGCACTAAACGACACGTTGGCTTCCTCCGCCCACTTTTGGATTTTGGCCGCCAAAACCGGGTCAGCAGCCGACGGAAAGTAGGATTCGGTGCCATGAGAAAGCACATTCAAACCCGCCTTGAGCAGACGCTCGTATCCTTCGATATTGTGAGCAAGACGATCAGAGGTAGCAACAATGGCAATGTCCGCATCTACTGCGCCGTAATCGGCGGAGTCAGCGTTTTCGACAACAACTCCTAGATCCTCATCAAGTCCTGCGAGGCGACCGATATCCTGGCCAATCTTTGGGCCATCTCGATTGAATGCTCCGACAATCGACCAACCCTTAGCATGCGCCATTCGAACGCAGTTGGTTCCATATCGTCCTGCACCGTATATGACGATTCTTGGTTTCATTATCCACTCTCTGTCATTCGTCATTTATTGGTAACCCATAATCAGTAATCAGTAATCGTTTGTTCGGCGCTCAGTTCGATCGCCTAATTGATCCCATCGAAGGCTATTGGTAAGGACGGCAGGCCATGCAACAGTGCGTTCGGCGAAAATTGCGGCTCCTTGGCGTCTGGTTGCAAACGGAAGTTTTCCAAGCGCTCGAAGATCACCTGAAAGCCAATGTTCAACTCCCTGCGCGCTAGGGCTGCACCCAAGCAGTGATGCACGCCTTTGCCAAAGGCAATATGATCCTTCAAATTGTCACGGGTAATATCGAACTTCATCCCATTCGGGAACTGTGCATCATCTTGGTTAGCGGACGCAAAACGCGCAAAGCAAATGGCGTTCTCTGGAATCATCACACCATGCAACTCCACATCTCGCGTTGTTCGCCTGGGGCTATTGGCTGAGGAACTGGTAACGCGCAGCACCTCCTCGACAAAGCAACTGATTATTTCGGGCGATGGATCGCGGCGAATGATGTCGTATTGAGTTGGATGATTAATTAGCAGCCAGACACCTTCCGTAAAAGTACTGGCGGTAGTTTCGTTGCCAGCCACCAAGATCTGATTAAGCATCGACAGGCATTCGGCGTTATTCAGTGGCTGCTCACCATCAATGCTGGCATTAACCACTTTGGACAAGATATCGTCTGTTGGACTACGTCTTCGTTCTTCTAGTCGTTCGACGAAGTAGTGCTGATATTCCACCACACTGCGGGCCACCGCGCGCGCGCCTTCCGCGTCCAACTGCATGCTTAGGTTAGCGATGAAGGTATTGGTCCATTCCAAAAGTTTATGTAAATCTTCCATAGGCGCACCGAGTTGCGATGCGATGACTCGCAATGGCAGGCCGGCAGCGAAATCCGCGCGAAACTCACATTCACCGCGATCAATGAACGCCGTGACCAGTTCATGAGATGTCTGCTCTATGAAGGGCTCCAGAGATTTCAGGTTGGCAGGCGAGAAGGCACCATCGACAAATTTTCGATAGCGCCTCTGCAGCGGCGGGTCCTGAGTCAACATCGTTGGTACGTTGGGATAGCCCTCGGCCATGATCGCGCGTACTTCAGGGTCCTTCGACTCGATAGCGCGGGTAGATTTACCACCCATCACGCTAGAAAACGTCGCTGTATCTTTGATCATAGCAAGCACATCTTCGTACCGCGAAATGAAAAATATGCCACTCTCGGGATCCTGAAAAACAGGCGCGTCATCTCGTAACCGCCGATTCAGTGCCGCGGGCCGGCTCAGTATTTCCGGAAGCATTGGGCGAAGCTCACTCAGAGGACATCGACTAACGATCAGGTTTGGTGTCATTGTTTTATTATTTTCATCCATTTAGATCGAAAAAAACCGTTAAAGACTCGGGTGTAAATTAAGCAATAAGTCGACATTTTTTTGTCGCCACCAATAACAACGTTATCACTGCAGACTCTATTGAATTCAGGTGCAGAAAAAAAGCTACAACATTAAGTTGACCAACCTAAGTGCGCACTGAACGGGTGAAACATATCTATGAACTTCTGACAGGAGAGCAACTCGCGAAGCTCGCACCCGGTTAAGAAAAATCGGGATGAAAACTGTTAATCCAGCCCGAAATAAGAGCAGGCTGTCGTAGTTTAACGACAATTCACTCACTTTTTCTACCAGCAATGTCTTTAAGTCTAAGCTCATACTTGGCATTTTTTTTGTGGCATGTTTAGCTAAGAAACACTTTTTCTCCAAATCACAGACGGCTAATACTATAGGACTGATATGACTAATTTCCCCATTACACCTGATACCGTAACAGCAACTTGGCTAAGTGATGTGCTAGGTTTTACGGTGAAAGGCTTCAAAGTTATACGGTTCGCTGAGGGCACAGGAATCCTATCAATGGTGACTCGGGTGCAGTTGGTGACTGCACCGAACAACCCCCAATCGATTATTGCAAAGTTCCCTTCACCTGATATATCAACCCGCGCCATTACCGATACTTACGGTATGTATGCACGTGAAGTCATGTTTTATCAGAGCATCGCAGACAAGGTTGAGTTAAGAACGCCCCGCTGCCTTTATACGGCACTCGACCCAGAGAATAATAATTTTATCATGCTGCTGGAAGATCTAGGCCACTTAGCCGTCGGCGACCACGTGTCTGGTTGCACACTGACCGAAGCCAAATATGTTCTCTCAGCCCTGGCCCGCCTGCACGCCGGTACCTGGCAGGCGTCCGAGTTTCCCGATTTGATCTCCCACAACAATCCTAATCAAGTCGCCGGTCAGGTCAACGCCTTCCAGGTGGGTTGGCCCAAGGTAAACAAGCTATATCCCGAATTGATTCCAGAAAGCGCACAAATAGCCGGTGAGAAAATGCCCGGCGCTGTAGCGCGTCTAGTTGAAGAAATGTGCCAAGAACCGATCTGCATCTCGCACGGCGATGCGCGCCTGGACAATATCTTTTTCGATGGCGACGAATGCGTGTTCGTAGATATGCAGTCGGTAGCCACGTCGGCACCAGAACATGACGTCTCTTATTTTATTACACAAAGCGTACCGTCTGCGGTGCGGCAAGAAGAAGACCTCGTCGCGTTTTACCACTCTGAACTCACTAGCCTTGGCATCGATTACGATTTAGCGCGATGTCGGACACGCTATCGTGTCAGTGCTTTGTATTTGATGTGTTTTGCAGTAAGTATTGCTGGCGAACTAGACCTTCAAAATGAACGTGGCGAAGCATTGGGGCGGGTGGTGCTCGGTAACGCCATGAGGGCATTAGACGATATCGATGCCTTTGACCTACTTCGCTAAAGCGAGACACCAAAGCAGAAAGTAGATAAAAAAGGATAGAAATGAGATACAAATATATTATCGAATTCATCGTCTACGCTGGTTCGGTGTCTATGGCCGTTATCTTTAACGCGATGGGCCCCATGCTGCCAACGCTAATGGAAGAGTTTAGGATTACTTTTACACAGGCAGGACTTTTAAGCAGCATTGTTCCCTGTATTTTGGGGGTGTTCGCGCTAATATCTGGCGCGGTCGTCGGAAAATTGGGGCTTAAAACAACCAGTTGTCTGGGGTTAACGGTGATGTCAATCGGTTGCATTTTATCGGGCCTGGCAGACACCTACACAGAAATGCTAATCAGTCGCGTTATCGCCGCAATCGGTGCTGGTCTCTTCTTCCCGATGATGGGAGCCATCATTATGCTGTGGTTCAAAGATAATGAACTGGTCGTGGTGAACTCTATCAATTTTTCCGGCTCTGCCGTTGGTGGTGCTTTAGTGCTCGTCATCGCCCCGGCGTCGGTCGCAACGCTAGGATGGAGCAATACTTTGATCGGTTTCGGTGTTGGGTCCGGTCTCATCGCATTGATTGCTTGGTTCTTGCTAAAAGCACCCATTACGAGGGTTGCGTCAAAAAGTCAGAATACTGAAACGGGCAAAGGTTTTAATACCGCAGATATTTTCAAGATGAAGGAGACATGGATTCTCGCTTTTGCATTTGCGGCACCCGTTGCTGTTTCGGTCGTCATTCCAACTTTTTTGCCTAGTTACTTTATTCAAACCCAGAATATGACAATGGAAGTTGCCAGCAATTGGGTAAGCACTGTTTTCTTGATTGGGATTCCTGCAGCCATCGCGGGCGGGCTATTGGGTGCCAAGACGGGTGTTAGGAAGCCCTTCCTGATCGCCAGCGGGCTGATGCTTGGAATAGGCGTTTTCGCAGCGGTACTGCTAACCGGGATATCGGCGATCATCGGCTTAATACTGATTGGCATTGGGTTACTTTTTTATACGGGAATACTTTTCACCATCCCGATGGAAATCCCAGACATGACCCCTGAAACTGCCGGCCTAATGATTGGGATAATAACCTTCGTTGGAATGCAATGCGGATTTATTGCGCCCTTGGTCGTGGGTTGGATCGAAAGCCAGACGGGATCACTAAAAGAAGGTCTACTTTTCTTCGGCGTGTTTGGTCTATTAATGGCAGTACTACCAAACTTTTTAGATGAAACAGGGCCAAGCACAAGATAGTCAATCAACCAGTGCCCGCAATATAAATTAGAAAATGCAAGAAAGAAGGATGTATTCATGACAGAACTGACGCTGTTCACCGAGGAAGTCCGCACTTTTATTAACGAAAACCTGACGCCTGAATTAAAAAAAGCAGGCGAGCTATCTGCCGGCGTCTATGCAGATCAACCAGTGGCGCTGGAGTGGCACAAAATTCTGAACACCAAGGGTTGGGCCGTGCCCACCTGGCCGGTTGCTTGGGGTGGAACGGACTGGTCACCGACACAACACGCTATTTTTTCCCGTGAATTGACGCTCTCCATGGCGCCGCCAATCAGTCCCAACTCAACCAGAATGGTCGGCCCGGTTCTCATTGAATTTGGCACTGACGAACAAAAATCCTGCTACCTGCCAAGAATTAGATCGGGAGATGACTGGTGGGCACAGGGTTATTCAGAGCCAGGCGCAGGTTCTGATCTGGCATCGTTAACCTGCGCTGCCGTACGCGATGGAGACCACTACGTCATCAATGGCAGCAAGATATGGACAACCCATGCTCAGTGGTCCAACAAAATATTTTGCTTGGTACGCACCGACACTAACGGAAAGCCTCAGCACGGCATTACGTTCTTGTTGTTTGATTTAGATCTGAATGGGATTCAGGTTAAACCCTTGATCTCTATTTCCGGAGACCATGAATTTAATCAGGTGTTTTTCGATGATGTCCGTGTGCCAGTTACTGCGCTGCTAGGTATTGAGAATCAAGGCTGGACAGTCGCTAAGTATCTACTGCAACACGAACGAGGAGGCAAATCTGCGACAGCTTTACAAGTGCGCTTCCAACACCTTAAAGCTTTTTTATCTGGCACAGACAATATGACAAGCGTTCTGGCGAATGATCCAGCTTACCGAAGCGAACTTGCTCTGCTTGGAATTGCCATTGACACCTTTAGCAGCCTAGAGAACAAAGTTTTTTCTGCTGTGGCTTCAGGTAGACCAGTGGGTACAATTTCCTCGGCGCTAAAAATTCGGCGCTCCGAACTTAAGCAGCAATTAACGCAGAGTGTAATGACTGCGGTCAATTACTACGGCCTGGTTTACCAGCCACAAGTAAGAACTTTCGGCAGTAATGCAGACCCCATTGGTTCCAGGATGGCAGCCACTGCCGCGCCTCAATATCTAAATGATAGGGCGGCAACTATTTATGCAGGTTCGACTGAGATACAGAAAAATATTATAGCAAAAGCGACGCTAGGCCTCTGAGGCTCTAAGGCCCTTTTTTTAGACGTTTTTATGTACTCTCTCTCATTGTGTTACTCGCCAGAGAGCAACACCTAACAGCAGGAAAGCAACATCGACATGGGATCTAGAGCACCCTTCTTACAAGCGATTCAAGCGGCAATAAACCTAAACGATAAAGGGGCCAATTGTATGTTACCGGCCATAAATATTTGCTCGCAATAGGGCCGGACAGTTGTTTCTCAACGGTGACCTATTCAGCGGATGCCGCTAAAACAATTCTAGATCGAACATACACGTCACCGATTTTGGTATCCTCCCTAACGTTACACGCCGGTATCGGTTTTCCCGGCGTTCTGTTTAATACCTATCGCGGGTAAACGGAATCGTTCTCTCCATCCACTAATTGTTAGGTTCTGTGGGTTGGTGATTTAACCCACTAGTTTTGAAAATCTGTGGCGTAACCCCTTACTGCTCAATGCACCCATAATCTGGGTCTGCTTTTATACAAAATCGGCATTCGAAAAAATACTGCATTCCTTATTGTTTTGGTCTCGATAAAGCCACCTCTTATCGAGAAAGGAAAAATAACGACCCTGAATTTAGGCAAGGGCAGGGATCTTGCGCTATAGAATGCTTGGGGCTAGGCTGGTCGGGCGTCACTTATAAGATAAACGAAATGAGCAAGTTGTTTGGACCAGTTGTTCAGCAGGGATACGTCGTGCCCGATATTGACAAAGCGATGCAACATTGGATTACCCGCGGCGTTGGCCCTTTTTATATTGAAAAACACATTAGCCCGCCGTGTGAAATCAATGGCAAAAAGGCAGCGGTCGATATCTCCGCAGCTTTTGCGTACTCGGGGGATCAACAGATCGAAGTCATCGTTCAGCACAACGACGTACCAACGATCTACAAACAATACCTCGACAAGCACTCCGAAGGCGGCCTGCAGCATCTGGCCGTGTGGTGCGACAATATCGACGAAAAACTAGCTGAAATTGGCGACCAATGGGTTGTGCACCAACGATATGGTGATGGTCACGCATACCTGGACAACAAAAAGACGCCAGGAATCATGATCCAGCTGATGGCCCATAGTGAAGCAATCGACACCATGTTCAGGTTAATCAAGGCAGGAGCTGACAGCTGGGATGGTGTCACCGACCCGATCAGGATCATTGACTGGTCGACGGGTTTGCCTGTGGTTAAAGCTGCTAAGTAAGCTGGGTTGCCTCTGTGAAGTGAGGACTTACTTCATTATGACAGAGAACCCGTCAGGAAGAGGAGAATGCTGACAAGGCTTACTAAGATGCCTTGTCTGAACTCACTCCCTTATAGCCACTTATAGCCATCATGAAATGGTCTCCATTTGCTGGTGTGATTCATTATGGTTACCTTCAGGTTTCACAATACCTCTTTATAAAGTGGTAATTCGATATAGCGCTTGTTGCTCCAAAACGTCAATTTAATAGTTGGTTGGCGCCTCGCCCAGCTGGCGCATTAGGTGAGCAATCGTTTCGCCCGTCGCCTTCCGCGCTGGCGTCCGTCTAAGCATTGTTAATCTGTCCTTGGCCGCTTGAACAGCCAGCCTGGCGTCAGCTACCCTGTCAGCCAGAATCAGTAGCCTTGCCAACGTAACACCCCATTCCGGCGTTCCCCCCAGCTGATTTTTAAGGCTATACCAACGACTTAACGCACTTTTAGTATCGTCGCGTCTTAACTCTAACAACATCGCGTAGCGCTGCAATTGAGGATTAAGGCCCAGCTTGCTGATGCCCCTATCCAGCAACGCAAGCGCGCTATTGATGCCGTCAGGGTTTGTCGAACACAGCAGCCGCGCTGCCGCCAGGTATTCCCCCGGTTGCGGATTCGCTGACAAACTAAAGTAGGTTTGGTAGCTTTCGCTCGCAATCCCGAATTGTTCTGCTTTGCTGGCGGCCCGCGCTCGCAATAAGAACGCAGCTGGGCGCGTTGGGTAAACACCAATGTAGGCATCGATATATTGCAGCGCCTTTTCGTACTCACCCAGGCGGTAATAAAATTGCCCGAATTCAAATGCCACATCGTGCTTTTTACCAATGGTTTCAGCCCGGCTCAAATCCCGCTCGGCTTTTTCCCACTGGCCAGACCTGCTGTAAAGCGCTCCCCGGGCGACAAGCAAAGATGGATCAACAAGATTTTCCTTGATGATGGTATCCAGCTCAGCGATCGAACGGTGGTCTCCTGCATGCGCTTGAACGGTCCTGCTTGATATCAACACACTCAATGCGCACACCGCGATCAGCAACGGCGGCGATCTCAATGACGGGTAATCGTAAAATAGTCCAACACCTGGCCATGCTCATCCACAAAGCGCGAGGTCAGCGTACTTTTATTGGCGTCCAGAACAATCGAGCCCTTTAGGGCAATCCCGTTGCTTTTATATCCCGGGGCGGACTCCTTAAACGTCCTGTGTGCTGGGTGCTGCAACCAGTTTGGCAAGGTACACCCCATCACTCGACCTTCTGGGCAAGGCTTCTCTTTATCCGCTTTACCAGCGTTGCCAGCAACGGTATAGACCGCACGACCTTCTGCCCCGCCTTGTGGGTACGGCTGGTTCCCCTGTCCCAGTCTTGGTTTACCATCGGCATCCAGGAGTGCATTGCTGGTGAGATCGAACGTATCAGACATTCCGAAATGCCCTCTCAGGTACCACGACCTTTCATACGAATGAGAGTGGCCGCTATAGATAACATCCACGCCGTGGCTTTCAAATACCGGCGCAAAGGTCATTCGCATATCAATTTCGTTTTGCTCTCGATCAGAATCGTGGTTGGAACCTTTGGAATAGGGTGGATGATGAAAAATCACTATCGTCCAATCTAACTCGTTCGCGGATAAGTCATCAACTAACCAATCACGCATCGTTGCCCGCTGGGCTTTATCCCTGTTTGTCAGTTGCGAATCAAGACTAACCACATGCACGTTGCCATAGTTAAACGAATAATATTGCTCCGTTCCACTAGGAACGCCGCCCATTTCACCCTTGGCCGGCAACGTAAAGATGTTTAGGTAAGGTAATCCAAATGGATCGGGGCCATCGCCATCACTATCGTAGGAATCAGGGTCGGATGACGAGCTAATACCACCGACATTCATTAAGACCGGTCCAGCTTCACAGGCGGGTATTCTTCGATAAACACAGATATCAAAGGGGGCGCCCACGCCCATCTCATGATTCCCAATCGTCGGCCAGGTTGCTGCGCCCTGAATGATATCGGTATAAATATCAAAGAAAGCGCCTTGCCATTGTTCATCCGTGCCTTCCAGGTAAGCGTTATCACCGAGCAGTAGCAGCATGTCTAAAGGCTCGTTGCCTGCCTGTTCCTTGTTGTACTTAAGAAACCCATTCATGACGTCAATAGCTTCACCTTCATGATGGTAGCTTCCCTGAAGGCCCTCGGTCGCGGTTCCAGAATCACCCAGCAGCCAAATATGGGTATTTCCATCTTCGGGTACATTTCCAGGCGCTGGTGCTGTTCTAAACGACATCGCGGTCGCTTGAGGCGCGGTATTCTTGAAAGAGTAATAATAACGAGTGTCTGGGGTTAAGCCTTTCAAGGTTGCAATTTTATGGTGCGCTTTGAAGCTAGCGTTAGCGGTCAACTTGAGTTCGTCAGGTTTGCTTCCAAACCAGACAAGGTCAGGCCCATCTCTCCATTTAACCAGCGCACTATCAAAGGAGACTTGCTGAAGAAAGACGCGGCTAGGCTCAGCTGCGGTTTGCTGCTGGACTAAGTGCGAATCTTCAGCGTGAATCGCGACACTAAAAAAGAACGCAGAAAGCGCAGCGCACAAAAACCCGAGAAAATTATTTTTATACATGTTTTTTCCCTGTGTGAAACAACGAGGGGCTACCAACCCTTGCGTTGCAAGACTATATGGCGGATCAGCTTTAGAG